>JANLHY010000663.1 GCA_024653795.1 Candidatus Brocadiaceae bacterium
GTAGCCAAAAGACTCTTTGAAAGGGATGTTCACATCCAGGCCCTAATTCGGAATACCAGCAATACATTACATCTTCAAGATTATCAGAAAAAGATTACCCTCATACAAGGCAACCTGACCGATAAAGAAGTTCTGGGAAAATTTGTACAAGGCGCCGAGGTAGTCATCCATATGGCCTATGAACGGAATGGGGCCACATTTCATGAAGCGGCAAATAGGGACATTAAACGATTTGTAGAGGCAAATCTCCTGGGCAGCATAGAACTGCTGGATGCCTCAAAACAAGCAGGTGTCAAGCAATTTATCTTTATCAGTTCCTGTGCGGTATATGGGCGCATTTTTCCCAATATTCAACTGAATGAACTGCATCCCCTGATGCCCGATTCGAATTACGGCGCTTACAAGGCGTCGGTAGAGGCGTTTTGTCATGCATATTATCTCTCAAAAACCTTTCATACAACCATCTTTCGTCCTGTAGGTATCTATGGTATAAACCCGCATCTGGCGCATTCTGCCTGGTATAATATCGTAAAGGACATCAAACATGGGTGTAATGTGGAAGTTTCTGACGGCGGAAAGGTCGTACATGTTGAAGATGTCGTCCAGGCTATAGATCTGGCGATTGGCGACAAAGAAGCCGCAGGAAAGATTTATAATCTGGTAGACTTTTACGTCGACAACATGAGCATAGCTCGTATGGCAAAAGATATATGTGCCTCCAAATCCAATATCAGCGGCACACCCATGCAACCCATTCATACTATTGAGAACACCCAATCAAGGGTATTGGGTGTGCATTATGCAGGAGATGAGGGTTTAAGACGATATATTCAGGAATTGACTCATCGTATTTAGTGTTTGAGCGAAAATAACAATACTCCCCCTATCAAGAGGTAACGCACCCCTTAGGGATTGACAATAAATAATCTGAACAAGTTTGTTGTCCGACACTTTGAAGATCAGGCACTTCGACAGGCTCAGTACAAGCACTGTCAGGGCTAA
>JANLHY010000671.1 GCA_024653795.1 Candidatus Brocadiaceae bacterium
TGGTAGGGTAATACATGTGTTGGGTTGCACAACATGTTGCCGTACAAGAGGTTATGCACGGCGAGAACTAAATTTTAAGCATAACTTGTAAACTGGGGCTAGGGAACATTGTTGCGTTCGCACATTCATCTTTCACGTGGCCTAACCCAACCACATGGCCTACTTCATGAGTGCCAACATTCTCAACATCGAATACTCCTTGCTCGTTGCAAAATAAGAGTATTCCCCACTTATGGAACAGGTTAAAGAAAATGTCAGCATCTGTAACAGTCTCAACACCATCGATAACTGTAGTCCATATCCACGCGGCGGCAAGAGTCCCTCTTGGTACAATAGATACCCATCCTACAGTATTGTTTCCATCCGCTGCAGGTTCGCTTGCCCCACCTGTAGGATTGACATTTAAAATCTTATCAGGATCGGCAAACTCCCAATGATCAAAGGAATTTTTGATTGCAGAACTTACAGCGCTCTGATCAATGGGGATGCTGCCATCATTGATATTGAACGTTAAGCCTGGTGCTGCTGGCATTTGAAAGCCAAGAAGAGCAAATAAATTCTGCTCGTCATCAAAGCAAGAGTCAGGGCAGATAGGCTTTGTTGGTGGTTTTCTTCCCTTCTCCGGGAAGACAAACACCCAAAGTTTTTTTCCTGGTCCTATAGTAATTCCATGGACAGGTTCTGCCCTAATGACATCTTCTGGTGGGATACCTTCAGGGCCCTGTGCATTGGCTGGTAAAGAAACAATGGCTAACATAAACAATAAAAACGAACTAACTGCTATCAATCTTACTTTCATATTTATTACCTCCTTTCTATTCGATGAAATGGATGATATGAAAACGCCTTCGTTGATTATGGATAGATATAAGTTTTTTCAGTTTATCAATTGTGCCATGATGTAACGATTTTATCATAAGATGGATGATAGGAAATTGTTTTTTTCAATCAGACAGTCAATATAGCAAAAACAAAGTAAATTTTAAATTAACTATTATATCTAAGATGAACGAGTTTGTCAAGACCATTTTTTATTGTTTTTTAGATGCATTGTATAATGAAACTGTCAGACACGAGGGTAACTCCAGTTGTCCGTGGGGCGACTGGAGTTACCCTCGTGAAAAACCTATAATTCATTTTTTGTCTTCAATATCTCCTCTCTGAGAATGGCAAGATCTTCCTTTACTCGTTTTCAACAGAAATTCCATAATGAACCTCATACGGTGTTTTATATTCCAATGACTTATGATGCCTCCTAATTATTGTAAAATGGAAAATACTTCCCTAAACCATCGCGAGCATCTTTGCAAACTTGATAGTCTTTTATATAAACCTCCTCATACTTCACACTCCTCCAAAGTCTTTCCATTCGGATAAATTGCACGCAGCTCCATCTGCCGCATGAACGTTTGAATACTTTCTCTCCCATGTGCAAAACCCTCACGTCTTAAAGCCTCTCTTATCAGTCGTCTCCCATAAAAGGGACACTCGGTAAATATCTCATCAATTCGATGCATGATCCGTAAGGTCTCCCCTGATACCTCCACCGGATCATAATAAAAATTTGATGTGTGCAGCCCCAAAAGCCCACACTGCCGGCGAATACTTAAGTCCTTTTTGCAAAACCATGTGTCAAGGAATTCTTCAACAAGACAACGTCCGCTGGCTGTGCGATAGAATTCTATTTCTCGCATGTAAATAAGTTAACAAATTTGTGAACACATGCGAGAGAAATTTAAACTGTATATGAATTGCTTGTGGTAAGACCTCTTTGTTTTTGACTTTGATAGTGTCCAGGATGAATGTCAACAATTAGATCTGGTAACTATTAAGCCAATAGAAGTTGTTCTGGTTGGTGGAATATTGGATGCTGAAATAAACTTGTCCTGGTATAAATCAGGATTCAACTTGACATTTAGAAACAAAAAAGCCATGTGATTTTAGTAATCACATGGCTTTTCGTTGAATAAATCTGACCCCATGGGGATTTGAACCCCAGGAGATACAAGGATACAAGGGGTCGGAATATTGTCCACGTTTTGATTGTGGCAATGCGTAAATTCAAATGAGCGATTACTTTTCAATAATTAACAAGAGACCGCAATCAGGGCATTCTTTAATGTCGGGACTTACACAATAACCACAAGCAGGGCATTTCCCCTGTGTTTCCCATTCCCGGGAAGTTTTGATTTCAGGATACTTCTGTGTATGGTATTCCTCAATACAATCGTGTGCGGTGCGCGCATCTGTTTTTGCTGTCAAAAGAAGATACCGGCATCCGCACTTTCCCGTACTGCAACCAGGAGCCAATGCAATTTTGGAAGAAATGCCGTTTCTCGAAAGCAAATCCGATAACTCCCGGATACCTTCTTTCCCTTCTTCACGGATTGCGACCCATTCGTCGTGGAGATGCGCGGCAACGTCCGGTTTATTGTCATTCTTTTTCCCGATCTCTTCCGGCATTTTCAGAGGGACGCCACAGTCGGCGCATGCTGAAATATGCGCATAATACTCTGATCCGCATTCCGGGCACAGTTTTGTTTTCTCAGGAGACATATGCAATTATCCGCCGCCGGCTATAGCAGGCACTATGGA
>JANLHY010000678.1 GCA_024653795.1 Candidatus Brocadiaceae bacterium
AAATCCACAGTATTCGTTGCCATAATAATCGTAATACCATGCCTGTTATTCAGTTCTTTTAGCAATGTCATGATCGAAGTCGCCCCGGCAGGATCAAGGCCACAGGTAGGCTCATCGAGAACAAGCACTTCTGGTTTCATTGCAAGCACCCCAGCAATACAAACCCGTTTTTTTTGCCCAAAACTCAAGGCATCTACGGCCTTGTTTGCATGTAGTGTCATACCAACCAGCGACAATGCTTCGTCAACCCTGCGGGCAATCTCATCCTTTGATAAACCCAGATTCAAAGGTCCGAAGGCTACATCCTCCTTTACTGATGGTGCAAACAACTGATCATTTGGGTCCTGGAATACAATCCCCACTTTTTGAAATACTTCTTTGGATGAATATTGAGCCAGAGGTTTTCGCTCCAATACTATTTCTCCACCCATCGGTTTCAGTAATCCATTGAGGTGTTTTAACAGTGTCGTTTTTCCTGATCCGTTTGGTCCAAGAATGGCTAATAATTCTCCCTTTCTGATATCCAGAGAAGCCCCGCACAATGCGTATGTCCCGTCATGATATTTATACTGGATATTTCTGATTTGCAGTATTACCATACTTGCATATTTCCTGTATAAATAAGGAATGATACAATAAAAATTATTCCCATGAGACATACATACTCTCTCTTTCTCCATGGTGGTAAACTGATCGTTAAAACTCCACCACCGTCGTAACCCCTCGCATGCATTGCTTCGGAGGTTCGTTCTGCTCTTTCAAAAGCACGGATAACGAGCATTCCGCCCAATATCCCAAATGATTTTATTGTTTTTTTCCACGAGGTATGACCCAAACGTGTCCTTTGTGCAGTCCACATGGTATCTACTTCATCAAGGAATAGGAAAATGTATCGGTAAATAAGGGCTAACAGATCGATGATGGTGTTTGGCACACGAAACCATTTTAAACCAGCACATAATTGACTTATAGTTGTAGTGAAAGAAAGCAGAATTACCAATGAAATACCGCCCAGTACCTTGCTGCAGGTTTGGAGCCCGTTCCATAGCCCCTCTTCTTTTAAAACCACTTTATATCCCACAATTGAGAGGGATAACCATACCTTTTCGCCTTCGTGCAGGCCTCTGATAAGTAAGATAAAGACTGCAAATGATAATGGTAATAACATGCTCCGTAGTATTGCCGTAAAAGGGATTTTTACAGAGAGGAGTAAGATGAAAGACACCGAAAGAAAAAATAACGGAATAAATATATTCTTTGTTAGCAAATTTATTGCAAGTAACAAAACGATGTAAACCAACTTTACCCGTACGTCAACCTCTGTTAACCAGTTATTCCGGCGAGCATAGACTTCAGAAAATGTGTGGTGTAATAAATTCATTGGTTTTTCTCGTAAAAAATCTTACGCACATTAAATCCGATGACAAATCCACCAATTACCCCGGCAGCGGTAAATACAAAAAGGAGCAAATCACCCTGATCAGTGTTGATATAAGGATCACGAGGTGGGCGACCGTACTTTTCGGCATATTTTCCTACAACACTCACGTCGATACCTGTCCATGCCCCTTCTTCATTATTTGTTTGTGTAACAACTGGTATGTCTTTCTTCTCTATGTTTTCCTCTCCAAATAATAATGGAGAGAACAATACCGGTATTATAAAAACAATATGCAGGATATTTACCTTATACCTGAACAGGTTTTGTATCACCTTTAATCACCCCCAGGTGCAGCAAAATACTGGGTTTTCGTTTATATACAAAAACCAGTACAAATCCAACCACGATGCCTTCAACAATACACAGAACTCCTTGAGAGGTCATCATGAACACTCCAAATATTTCCGCAGTGGCTTTAAGGAATGACCCGCCTTTGCCTATCACGAGCAGTCCCAGCTCGATGGATGTGCCTAAATAGGTAAATAAATCAGAAACCATACCGGCAAGGAATCCGCACCAAAACAGAGGCAATCTGCATCGTTGCGCTATTTTAAATGCAAAATAACCCGAAAATGAACCCAGGATACCCATGGAAAATATATT
>JANLHY010000689.1 GCA_024653795.1 Candidatus Brocadiaceae bacterium
AAATTAAGAAAATTACTACAAGTGTCTACATATTAAGGAATTTCAAACAATTAGTTCCTCCCCTAACCCCTCCCATCGAAGGCAAGGTCATTGAATTAAAAGTTTTCAGAAATCTTCAGCAGTTACTTTCTAAAAAATACTACCTTTGCGCTCTTTGCGCCTTTGCGGTGAACTATTACCCCTGGGATAAGGATTTAGTAAAATTATGAACGAATCAGAAACAAGAGCCGAATATATAGACCCCAAGCTTAAAGCGAGCGGTTGGGGGAGTGTTAAATCTGCTTGAGAACAGGTTGCATATTCTTATGTTGACACAAAACAAAATCTATGGGTATAATGCCTTTGTAATTATTACATAATCAATCTATGCCATTTCGATGAAGATTGGAATTATTGCGGACACACGATAATATTACTGCTATTCAAAAGGCAGTTCTTTTTTTTAACTGTAATGGCGCTTGATCTTGAAACATTTCTTGCAGAAATTATTGATTTTTAAACGGTGTCTTTGGATAAAGGTTAAAAATGTACTGGCAAATTTCAAAACAGGTATTTGTGTTTGTTGTATTGTGTTCATTCAGTTGCGCCACGCTCTGCGGATGTGTGTTGCGATCTCTTACAATTGATTCTAACCCTGCCGGTGCTATGGTGTATTTAGATGACGAACCGGTTGGTGAGACACCAGTGACAACTACTTTTACTTACTACGGGACACGAAAGATTACACTCGAGAAAATAGATGCAGAAGGCAGACTCCTGTATGAAAGAAAGATTGTTTATGAGAAGATTAAACCGCCCCTATACCAAATTTTTCCCTTTGATTTTTTTTCTGAACTTGTGATACCTGCTAAACTGAAGGATGAACATTATCTTACGTATCAGTTAGAACCTTTAAAACAGTTACCAAAAGAACAAATTCAAAAAAAGGTTATAAAAAATGCCGAGGAGTTACGGGAACGGTTAAGGATGCCTGTATCTCATTAGATGATTTTAACCATTTCTTCTAAGGGTTTACGATACGTGGATTCCGGAATATCCAAAGGATATCCAAGAGGTGTTATTGCTATTGGCTCCATTCCGGGAGGTAAGTTTAGAATAGATTTTATGATGGGGACTTTAAAAGCAGCAATCCAACACGTAGCCAGCCCTTCCTCTGTTGCAGCAAGAATGAGATGATCCATCGCAATTGCGGCGTCAATATCTGCGTAGTTTTTTCCATCACCTCGTTTCCACGCCTTTTCCGGGATACCACAGACACAGATAATTACAGGCGCCGTATAAAACCATTTTTCATCGTAAGCCTTTTTCAATTGTTGTTTTGTTTTTTCATCCTTGATGATTACAAAATAAATAGGTTGTCTGTTGGCAGCGCTAGGAGCAGACCTGGCGGCTTCCAATATTCGAGTTAGTTTTTCTTCTTCAACAGGGTCAGGCTTATAAGAACGAATACTCCGTCTTTGCTTCATGATGTCATAGATATTCATGTGCTTTCCTCTCAAAATTCCATGATCTTCCAACGTTTAATATTTGCATACAACCGCAGCATAGGACTGGCATTTACAGCTATTGGGTGTCCTACCATACGCATAAATTTTACGTCTAAATATTGATTGGCATAGGCGTAAGATGATAAAAGGTCGATATTATGCTCTGCAACAAGTTGGTTTATGGCCTTTACTTTTCCGTTGCTGTAAGAGTGTATGCCGTCTATTTCCCCTGTTATTTTGCCTTTACTGTCAATGGCAAGGCAAGTACCCACGCCTATATCAGCGTCACAGTATTTCTTGAAACATTCTACCAAAGGACTTAACGTTCCAGATAGTAAAATAATCAAATAACCTGCATCTTTTAACCTGCTTATTTCTTGTAATGCGGTTACTGAAATATGTGAGGAAATTTGTCTTTTAAAACACTCTTTTATCTCAGAAACAACCTGTTCATACTCTTTATCTTTGAGATAATATTTGTTTTTTCTAAGGTATAATCCTTTTAACCGCAAAAGATTACTGATAAAGACATTTGCGAATCGCAATAAATCTTTTGTGGTAACAATTCCTTTGTCTAAAAGATAACGGAAAAAAACTCTTTCTGAAGAAATATTTCTGAGTATTGTTCCATCAATGTCAAAAATGGCTGCCTTTTTCACGTAATGAATTTTACTAAGTATGTGGATGTCTTTTCAATAAAAAACTTGTTAAAAAAGTAACATATTATGTATACAATTGGTTGATTAGTTTCTAATATTTTATAAAATCATAAGTACTGATAAATAAAACATTTATTCTTCCACCTGTTGTATAGAATATAAATATGTATACAAAATATTGTATTTTTTCTTGACAAAGATTTTTTTTGTGTTATATTTGTGCTCCATGTTAAATATACAATATGTTGTAAGCAGGGTATGTAGAATTTTATTAGGGAAAGGGGGTGATAGAAAAGCTTGTCCCCATGTAAATGGGGAACGGTTTGTAAAGTGAAATGTTTTTAAATCAAATTAATTTGTAAGTAGTCATAAAATTATCCTGCTTGATTTTAATATTTCAAAGGATTTTGTTATTTAATGGTAAAGGAATAGTAAACACAAATAAAAGGAGATATGAAGAAATGACAACGGCAACGCTGGAAAGACCTTTGGCGTCGGAGAGAATAGGTAGTAAAGAAGATATACAGTACTTTATTGAAGAAAAACTGAGTGCCTTTGATGCGGCAATTGAAGGGCATGAGTTTTTAGAGATAGACGGTGATCTTCCCGGGAATACGACTAAAGAGGATAGTTTAAAGATTATTAACCACAAATTGGAATGTGCATATGCCATAGATATTGATTCAGTGATTCGGCAAGATTTAAAATCGGTTATCAATGCCCTTGAAACAGGAATCTTTACGCGTCTTAATGGAGTCACCCGAATTGTTGGATATTACAGCAGGGTGTCTAACTGGAATAAGTCGAAGATCGGCGAATTACATGATAGACATATGGGAAGATATTCAGTGCGGTAAATATAAACAAAGGTAAATTTCTCCCAAGGACCCCTTTGTTATGAGCCATTGCAGTGTACTCATTAGCTGCAATGGCTTTCTTTTTTAAATTAAGCTGCCTTTGGCGACTATTTTATTTATAACATACGTGTAGGGGAGAACCTTGTGTTCGCCCTCATCTTGCACAATTCAAGGCTTTTGTCC
>JANLHY010000713.1 GCA_024653795.1 Candidatus Brocadiaceae bacterium
GATCAAGGCACTTGCTACCATGGATGGTGTTGCCAGACAGTTGGACCCGGATTTTAACACCATCGCCTATACCAGGCCATTAGTGGAAAAACTTGTCCATGAAAGGCACGACCCGAAACGCATATACAAAAACGTAGCGCTTTATTCCTCTGAATTATTGGATATCCTCAAGGTAATTCCAAAAGATGCTTATGAAATTATAAAAAAGATAAAGACGGGCACTCTAAAGATCGAATTTGAGCATCAGGGTCTCTCGAAGTTTATAGCTGAGATGGATAAATCCAGTAATCGTATTTCATTCAGTCTGGTTATCTCTGCCTTGATTATCGGCTCTTCGCTCATCATCATGGCAAACAAAGGCCCCTTGGTTTATGGTTTTCCAGTTCTGGGTATACTGGGATTTGTCTTCGCAGGTATCCTTGGATTGGCGCTGGCAATAGGGGTTTTGAGATCCGGGCGTTTGTGAAATAAAAGGAATTAAACCTTGTTGCATAGGAAATTATATAATTTTGACAGGATTAACAGGATAATCAGGATGAATTAAGGATTTAAAGTAAAAGATCTACAGGATGAAAAAATTATCATGTTCATCCTGTCTAGGGTAGCTGAACTTTTGCTGGTTCAATCTTGCAGATTGAACCATAAGTTTTGAACGGGGCTGTAGATTTTGAGTTAGTACCAAATTATGAAAATTGCAAAATGTTTAGGTTCAATCGAAGACGATTGAACCAGCAATAGAAGCCCCCTTAAAAAAGGGGGCTAGGGGGTTGCAAACTTGTCCTCATGAAAATGGGGAATAGCCCAGAAAAAACACAACCCCCTGAATCGTTCGACTGAGCTCACGACGAAGTCCCCCTTTGATAAGGGGGACTTAAACGAAATAAGTTCAAAGGGTTCTTATTATGCAAACAGCCATTAAATTCAATTATCAAGACTATCTCCAGCTTCCTGAAGATAAACGATACGAGATTATTGACGGAGAATTGTTTATGGTACCTTCCCCAAATGAGAGCCATCAGCGTATTTTACTAACATTATCAGCTATTTTTCTGAATCATGTGCGGAAAAAGAGGCTGGGTGCTGTTTATTGCGCACCTTTTGACGTACTCTTTTCAGAGGAGGATATTGTCCAGCCTGATATTATTTTTGTATCCAATAAAAATAAAAACATTATCACAAAGGATAATATCAAAGGTGCACCCGACCTGCTTGTTGAAATACTGTCGCCTTCCACATCCAAGCGAGATATAGGGATTAAGAAGAAATTGTATGCAAGACATGGTGTGCGAGAATACTGGATTGTCGATCCTGAACGTGAAACGGTTGATGTGTTTAGGCTGAAAGGTCGGGAATTTGAAGGTAAACGGTATGGTGTACAAGACTATCTGAGTTCTGATGTAATTAAAGATTTGACTATCGAAGTGAAGGAAATTTTTGTCTAGTAGAGCGAAAGGTTATTATTTATGACAATACTCATTACCGGTGGAGCAGGATTTATCGGAAGCCACTTTACCCGCCGTATGGTTAATCAGGGCAGACGGGTGGTGGCGCTCGATAAATTGACCTATGCAGGAAATCTCGAAAACCTGAAAGACGTTACAGAAGATGCAAAACCGTCTAACCTGCTCAGGTTTTACACGGGCGATATCTGTGAGCAAAGGTTAGTAGAACGTATTCTGTCGGAAGAAAGCATTGATACAATCGTCAACTTCGCCGCAGAATCACACGTCGACCGAAGCATTTCCAGCGCAAGCACATTTATTGATACCGATATGAAGGGCGTCTTTGTTTTGCTGGAGGCGTCGAAGCAATTCACGATAAACAAATTTATTCAGATATCTACGGATGAAGTTTACGGCACTGCCCATCAGGGCGCTTTTAAGGAAACGGATGCTCTAAATCCAAGCAATCCGTATGCTGCCAGTAAGGCTGGTGGAGATAGACTGGCTTATGCGTATTGGGTAACCTATAAATTACCGGTTATTATTACGCGGGCATCCAATAACTACGGTTCACATCAGTATCCGGAGAAATTCATTCCCCTCTTTATTACAAATGCATTGGAAGACAAAAAGCTGCCGTTGTATGGCGATGGGAAACAGGTGCGGGACTGGATTCACGTTGACGACCATTGTGAGGCTATTGATTTTCTCATGACTCACGGGGAAAATGGCGAAGTGTATAATATCGGAGGGGGTAATGAGCGGTATAATATCGATACGGCATATTTTATCCTGGATGAACTCAAGAAGCCTGGAACTTTGATTGAACACGTGAAAGACAGGGAAGGTCATGACAGACGCTATGCCCTGGATTGTGCCAAGTTGATGTCTTTGGGCTGGAAACCAAAAATAAGATTTGAAAACGGCCTTAGTGATACGGTAAAATGGTACATTAATAATCAATCATGGTGGAAACGGATAAAGAATGGTGAATTTATGGAATATTACAAGAATCAATATAGTCACCGTTTTGCATCCGCGGATTCGCAAATTTGCTAAGGGATTGACAATAAATAATCTGAACAAGTTTGTTGTCCGACACTTTGAAGATCAGGCACTTCGACAGGCTCAGTACAAGCGCTGTCAGGGCTAAAGCCCAATTCAGATAAGGCCGTCACTAACCCCAGCCTTAAGGCTGGGGTTAGTGAGTACACGTCCTACCGGGGCTTTAGCCCTGATGGCACAGCAACACGAAGTTGTTTATGTTATTTATTGTCAATCCCTAAGTCTTTCTAAAGGGAAAAAGGAGATGCATCATTTATTTATTCCCTTTATCCTTAAAGTATTCCTTTTGTTGAGGGAACATCTTTTATGCGTTCATCAAACCGAACGGCGTCTTCCAGCGCCTTGGCCAGCCCCTTAAATATGGCCTCTGCTATG
>JANLHY010000716.1 GCA_024653795.1 Candidatus Brocadiaceae bacterium
TTATTTTCAACAGGCGAGGGCGGCATATGGAACAGTAGTATGGCCACATGAGCAGGACATATGCCCTGACACTTTATATTTAGATTCTATAAAAATAAAGAAATCGCCTAACAAATCGCTCAAGCGAACGGGCACAAAAAGCCGTGCCAGCCGCTGAGCTTTGTCGTTATTGGCCTCACATTGATCAATCAAGGCAGGATTAGAGGGGTGAAGCAATGGACACAGATCACCAAAATCCATTGGGAATGATACCCGATCCCTATGCTGGAGACTCCTTTGTTCTTCCAGAAACACTTTGCTCTGACCAGCGAAGACTGTGGTTCAGAAGATCCAATGAAATAATCGGGTTTCTCACCTTAACTGAATTAGCTCTAAAGGAAAGCAGATTAAGATACGAACAGGCTGTGGCTCAGGGCAAACTCAAGCCTGACACGCCTCTCAAAATCGAGTCCTCTGACGGCAGGTCAATGATACTACCTACCCACACTTTTCTGAAACAATGCGGAAACGGAGTCGACATTCTATGTAGGCAGGTTTTTATAATGGGAATCTTCACTTTTCTTTTGCGGTCCATTCTGGCCAGGCTTCTGCCGACATAGCATGCTCCCGGGAGACTACCACACGAGCGCTCCTAGCCATAGGGGAATCTTAACCGTTTTCCAACACTGAGTCAATAATTCTAGCAATAGCCACCCCCCTTTTAACTCTCATCTATACTAAGAGAATCTAATAATCTGACAATAAATATTCTCCTGCCATCGTACGTGCAGGTTTAAGGGAAGAATTCCACAAACCCTTCTCCACTTATCTTCTCCCTTAGATTTTTATAACGGGATAATCGTTGACTTTGGCAATTCAGATTGTAAAATAATCAGAATATTTTTACTTTTACTTATTATTCAAAGGGTATTCGTGATATGCAAAAAAGCAGGGCCGTCACCATACAAAGACATATAGTCGAGCAGGAGAGACAATTCCCAAAGGCCACTGGAGATTTTACAGGTCTCTTATGGGATTTGACCATTGCAGCAAAGACGATTTCACGTGAAGTAAACAAGGCTGGTCTTGCGGATATTTTAGGTCTCACTGGCGAAACAAATATACACGGCGACGTTGTAAAGAAATTAGACGTTTATGCCAATGAAAGAATTTGCAACGCTATGGATCACGGCGGTCATCTCTGTATTATGGCATCCGAAGAAAATGAAGACGTTCTTCCGATACCTGACGAATTCCCAAAGGGTAAATATGTACTCCTTTTCGATCCTTTAGACGGTTCGTCTAATATCGACGCAAATGTCAGTGTTGGCACCATATTTTCTATTCATAAAAGAAAGACAACCGGTAAAGAAGCCACGATTGAAGATTGCCTGAGAAAAGGAATGGAGCAGGTTGCGGCAGGATATATCATCTATGGTTCCAGTACAATGATGGTATATACTACAGGTTCAGGTGTCCATGGCTTTACCCTTGATCCAGGGATTGGAGAGTTTTTGCTTTCACATGAAAACATCAAAATTCCTTCCAAAGGCAAGATATACAGTGTTAACGAAGGAAACGCAAACATGTGGGACGAGGGGACAAAAAAATACATTGCGTATCTTAAAGAAAGCGACTCCGCAACGGGACGACCATACTCGCTGAGATATATTGGGTCATTGGTCGCTGATTTCCATAGAAACCTGCTGTACGGCGGTATCTTCTTATATCCTGTCGATTATAAAGACCCAAAAAAACCAAAGGCGAAACTGCGATTACTTTACGAGGCAGCGCCTCTTGCCTTCATCGTTGAACAGGCCGGTGGTATGGCATCTACAGGGAAGGAACGCATCATGGACGTCCAGGCCACGGAACTCCATCAAAAGGTGCCGCTCATCATCGGGAGTAAAGAAGACGTATTGACCTATGAAAAATTTTTCGGTCAGAAACAATAAATTTTTTTTTCTAACTAACCGAAGGAGAAATTGTTAACTGATAAAACCGGTTTTTTTGTGTGGACCAATGAATATTTATGCCTGAAATCAGTAGATTTTTGGGAATTTCTATCTGTATGTATTTTAACGATCATAACCCACCTCACTTTCATGTAAAATATAATGATTTTAGAGCAACTATCACCATAAAAGACTTAAATATTAACGAAGGCTATTTGCCGAAGAAAGTTCATATGCTTGTAATAGAATGGGCTATTGAAAAGAGAACTGAATTATTGAAAAATTGGAATAGCATCCGTGATACGGGTGCATTCGAAAAAATAGAACCTTTGGTCTAGGAGTAATAATAATGACGTGGGTAAAAGAAGCGAAATACTTTAAAGATTATCAAATATGGATAAAATTTAATGATGGCAAAGAAGGCATTATAAATTTACGGGATTTAGTACTTCATGACAAAAGAGATATATTCAAACAATTAAAAAATTTAAAATTATTTAAAGATTTTAAGGTTGATATGGATACTATTGTTTGGAGTAATGGAGCCGATTTAGCGCCTGAATACTTATATAAACACATTGAGGAGACCAAAACAGAACTCATTAAGAGTAGTTAAAGGCGCCGCTCATCATCGGCAGTAAAGAAGATTTATTAACGTATGAAAAGTTTTTTAATCAAAAATAAACGGAGTTAGCAGTCCATGTTTTATACCACTAAACAAAACTTATCAAAAGACAAACTATACAAAGTACCTTCGATGATGAAAAAGGCATTGAAAAAATAAAAATATAGTATTTCTAAGCAGCAGAAGGGTGAAAGAAAAACTGGGAATATAAATATTAATATTACGATTATAACCCGTGAAATAGAACCGAAAAACCAAGTGCCAAACAAAAATAATGGATTGACTTCAACAATAATAAATACGATATGGAAAATTTTTCACTCTAATAATATATTATAAAAAAGGAGTTAACAACTCATGTTGTATACTACTAAAGAAACCTTACTAAGCGATCTTAAAGGCATTATTGATATACAAAAAAATGGAACAATAAAAATAACCGATCAAGACACGTTAAGAAACAAGAAAATCGATACCCTTGTCTACAATGCCGTTTTTAATAAAGAGACTGCAATAAAGAATATATCCCGATGGCTAATCCGTAGTACGAGCAATAATCTCGGTATCGTTTCGTCATCCATCCAATCGCTCTACGAAGCTATTGGGAAAAACCAGTTCCAGGGATTTACCGTACCTGCTATCAACATCCGAGGCTTGACGTATGATGTATCACGCTCCATTTTCAGGGCAGCAAAAAAGAATCATGTGGGCGCGTTTATCTTCGAGATTGCAAGGTCAGAGATCGGTTATACAGACCAGAGGCCGGCAGAGTATGCTTCGGCAATTCTCGCAGCCGCTATCAAGGAAGGACATGAAGGCCCGGTATTTATTCAGGGAGATCATTTCCAGATCAACGCAAAGTATTACGAAAAAGACACAGACGCAGAGATCAATAAAGTAAGGGGACTCATCAAAGAGGCCATTGAGGAGGGCTTTTATAATATCGATATCGATACCTCAACCCTCGTGGATTTAAGCAAACCCAACATTACTGAACAACAGCGACTCAATTTTGAATTTGCGGCCGAATTCACCTCTTACATTCGGACATTGGAGCCGAAAGGAATTACCATATCCGTCGGTGGTGAAATAGGTGAAGTGGGTAAGAAAAATAGCACCGTTGAGGAGTTAAGGGCTTTCATGGATGGATATAACAGTACGTTGTCTGCAAAAGAGAAAGGAATGAAAGGTATCAGCAAGATCAGTGTGCAGACAGGCACCACGCATGGAGGAGTGCCATTGCCGGATGGAACGATTGCAAAGGTTAAATTGGACTTTGACACCTTGAAAAACTTATCAAGGGTTGCCATTGATGAATATGGCCTTAGCGGTGCGGTACAACATGGCGCTTCCACACTCCCGGCTGACGCCTTTGGCAAGTTCCCGGAAACAGCTACTGCGGAGGTGCATCTTGCCACGGAATTCCAGAATATGATCTACGAAAGCAGCGTTTTCCCAAAGGATTTTAAAAATGAAATCTATGAATTTTTAAGGAAAATTTGCGCTGCGGACCGCAAAGAAGGGGAGACGGACGAA
Source organism: Candidatus Brocadiaceae bacterium (assembly GCA_024653795.1). GTDB lineage: Bacteria > Planctomycetota > Brocadiia > Brocadiales > Brocadiaceae > Wunengus. The sequence goes on from JANLHY010000716.1 coordinate 4,096, forward strand.
CAGTTCATTTATAAAACGAGGAAGAATGGTTTTGGTCCATTCAAAGAACGATTCTGGAACCTTTCTTCCGATGTAAGGAATAAGATCGGCGAAGAACTCGAAGCCAAGTTCGATTTCCTTTTCAAGAAATTAAACGTAATACACTCAAAGGAAATAATAAAGAAGACCGTTAAACCTGTCGTGGTGCAATTGCCCGCCCCCTTGAATTTCCCATAAAATTTATTGTATTAAAATAAGTTATGGCTTTTAAAACAAGTTTGCCGATTTAATTATGATGTAAAAATGCGATGAATATCATCAATAAGATATACGTAACATTTTTGTTGCCCTTTAGGGCCACCTTTTCCAAGCGCAGTCTTGGAAAAGGCGTCTTTTATTTTTACCCATATTCTTTACCAATGGGGCACACGATAGTTTTATAGGCGCAGTTGTGTTTGGAATCGTGTTTATCGTGGGCGGTGCAAGCCTGATGAAGACGGGTAAAAACTATGTGGTAAAACCTGCCAAAGAGGCGAAAACAGAGGCAGAAGCACCGGCAGAAACTGAGTTCGCTGCCACAGAAGAGGTCAAACCGGCAGAATCCACTGAAGCTGCAGTGGAGCGCAAGGAATTTACCAATCAGAACATCACGGAAGCATTAGATATTGGCAACACCCTTACCTTTTCAGTAACTGTCTACGGTGACC
>JANLHY010000726.1 GCA_024653795.1 Candidatus Brocadiaceae bacterium
TTTTAGCAAAAAATGTAGCGCCGATCCCTTGTGGTCGGCCAATGGCGGGGGATAAACCACCCGCGCTACGGATTCCGACTCGTTCGGGTTATGGATTGACAATAAATAATCTGAACTTGTAGAGACGACCCGACGGGTCGTCTCTACTTGTCCGACACTTTGAAGATCAGGCCCTGATGGCACCGCAACCTGTCTGCGAGCGGACTCGCTCAGGCAGGCATGAAGTTGTTCATGTTATTTATTGTCAATCCCTTAGCAAATGTGTCATTCTCCTCAATTTATTTACCAGTAAATGAGCCTGTCGTGTTGGTTCGGGGATACGGTATCCGCAGCAGGTTTTCAAGGCAATACGTATCGCAAACGTCAGGTTTGTTCTATGGCCTGGAGATATAAAGATGGGCTTCGTATTTTTTTTCGTTCTCAGAACAACACCAACAATTTTATTTTCATAGATAAGTTTCGAGTATGCTCCTGCGGTATTTTCCACATTGCTGTATTCACCTACCAGCCGACTTTTTGCACACCCAATGGACGGTTTATCGAGGATCAGTCCCATATGCGATGCCAGGCCAAAACGGCGGGGGTGGGCGATTCCCTGTCCGTCAAAAAGGACGATATCGGGGTTGTTTTTGAGTTTGCGAAATGCCCTGAGCATGATTGGCGCCTCACGAAAAGAAAGGAGTCCCGGAATATAGGGAAATCTCGCCTTGCCCACAGCCGTTGCCTCCTCAATCATTTCTAAACGTTTGTCCAGCTTAAATACAACCACACCTGCAAAAAAACGGCCGCTATGTTTGTCGTAAGAAACGTCAGCGCCTGCTATAGTCTGAATTTTCCCTGTATATTTTCCAAAGGTTAATAAGTCTCTTAACGTTTCCTGTATCTGAATTGCCTTTTTGTAATTTACACGCCATGAGTGTAATTGATTAATTTTCATTTGAAAATACCACATCCTAACCCGAACGAGTCGGAATGCGTAGCGCGGGTGGTTTATCCCCCGCCAAATGCCTGCCCGCGCTGTAGGCAGGCGGGCAGACCACAAGGGATCGGCGCTACGTTTTTTGCTAAAAATGTCAAAATATTTGGTTCAATCTGCAAGATTGAACCAGCCACGAGGACAAGTTTACAACCCCCTCGCCCCCTTTTCTAAGGGGGATTTCTTCGCTGGTTCAATCGTCCTCGATTGAACCTAAACATGTGGCTTTTCCATGGCTGATATTCATTTAAAGCCCATAGCCCGGTTCAAAATATTTGGTTCAATCTGCAAGATTGAACCAGCCACGAC
>JANLHY010000729.1 GCA_024653795.1 Candidatus Brocadiaceae bacterium
CCGGACAAACCAGTCTGTAGTGCCGACCTTTTTAGGTGACCCCTTGTATTTGCTGGCTTAGCGGCTTATACACCCCTCGAATTGCGAAGGTCGGGTTAAGCCCGACTGTTATGTCAATCGAAAAAGGTGGAAAATAGCAATGTGGATGGATGACTTACGGGGCATATACTACATCGTCTTAAAAGATATGAAGACGTACTACCTCAAACCCCCTGCGATCAGTTGGGGGATTGTCTTTCCTATCGCCTGGATTTTGGCTTTCTACTTAAGAAATCCACGGAGTTTTGAAGATTTAGTGCCAGGACTCATTGCCATGACCATCCTGTTTAGCACAACTGCTGCGGAGGCTGTTGTTATCAATTTTGAACTTCGCCTCGGTTCTTTGGAGAGATTACTCCTGTCACCTATTAGCTTATCTGCAGTACTTTTGGGAAAGGTGCTGGGAGGAGCTATTTTTGGCCTTATCATGTCAACCATAATAACCATAGGTTCGGTTGTTGTTCTCGGACTGTATCCTGATCTATTGTATCTTATTTTGATAATCATTCCCTCGCTCCTGGCCTTCTCATCTCTTGGCGCTCTCTTATGCGTTTTAGTGAGAGAAGTATTTGAGGCTCAAACCTTGCTCAATTTGCCACGATTTCTTATGATATTTCTCTGTGGTGTTATCCGTCCTGTCTCATCCATGCCAACAGTATTAGAATATATTGCTTATGGAATGCCCCTTACGTATACTATTGATGGTCTGCGGCAATCTTTTTCTGCCAGTCCGGGAACAATGATTCTTATAGATGCCATGGCGCTTATGGGCTTCTTCATTCTCTTCATCTTTCCGGCAACAAAGCTGCTTTACAGAAAGTTTGAATAGGTTAAAGAAGAATAGGTAAAATGTTATCTAACAGACAGACATTTTTAACTTCTGAAAGGTCGATTCCTAAACCCTTGGTAAATTATTCTGATGATTGTTAATATCTATACCCTTATCATGTTGTTTGTTGCCTTTTTGTCTCTTTCTCTGGGTATTTTTTTGCTTTATACAACCACAAAAACCCTGATTAGTTTTAAATCTATTTTACCAACAGAGACAAAAAGTAGGTTTGAAAAGAGAGGATATCTTATATTCTTGGCGGCGTGTGTAACACTGTCTATCCGGATGATTGTCTGGCCGTGGTTTTACTTCATGCTCCAGAGCTTTGTGTCAGAGGTGCCTGGGGCAATGTGCATGTTTGGCGTCACGCAAATTCTCCCGTCCACAGTCACCTTTTTACAAATCATCAAGCCCATCTCTTTTTTTATCATGGGTGGCTGGTTGCTGTGTTATTACGTTGATAAATCCACCCCCACAGCGCCACTTGCCAGGAAAAACCTGCTCTTTCTTCTCATCGTCTGCAGCGTGCTTTTAGCCGATGGCATTGCGGATATGTATTACGTAATCCGTATGAAACCACTCATGTCCGTGTCCTGCTGTGCCACCTTTTTTGATGTGCCTTTAAGACCTTCGGCTATGATCCCGCAAGCTATCTTTGGAAAAAACTTTCAAAAGATTTTATTTATTGTGTACTATGTTACCAATATAATCCTCATAGCCTTATTGTTTACAAGCATGTCGAAGCAATGGGTATCGGTAGCATCACTGCCACGAAAGATCGTCCTTTACAGTCAGTATGCAATTGGAATTATTAATATACCTGTTGTGATATACACGTTCATTGAAAACATCGCCCCTAAGCTCATGCAGCTTCCCTATCACCATTGTATCTACTGCTTTATGGGGAATGGTATGGTACCTGACGCCCCCATTATGCTTGGATTATTTGTCATTGGCACCTTTGCAATTGGGTGGACGGGAATTCTGCGCCTTCTTTGCAGGGGTACAGAAACGCAACTTGTAACAGACCTCCTTCTCATGAAGATAAACTCCTTGTCTGCCTTTTGCTTACTCGCTCCAGTTATAATGATAACGATACATTTAATTTTAATTTAGACAGGATTAACAGGATAGATATGTCAAAGAAATTTTGGATAGGTCTCATTATTATTTCCGTTATTGCGTTAATTGGTGTGTCATACCAAAAATTCCTGAAAAATCCGCATTGTGCCTACGATGGTTCTTCAGTTACCCCAATTTACGAGGTTGACATTGTCCTTAAAGACAAATCGACGAAGAAGTTTTGTTCCATCTATTGCGCAACTCAATGGTTCAAAAACAACGTCACATTGATAGATCACGTTATAGTCACCGATGAAATCAGGGGTAATAAGATAGACTCGTACATGGCCTATTTTGTTACAAGCGAGTTGATTACAAACGAAACCAACGATAACCGTATCCATGTCTTCCAGCAGCGTCAGGACGCCCTCACCCACGCCGAGAAATTTCACGGCACGATGACAGACGACCCGTTTAGTCTTGATGAATAATTGACAGTATGGACAAGATTTACATGATTTGAAATTTTATAATCGCCTCTTTTTTATCCTGCCTATCCTGTTAATCCTGTCTTATGAGGAGCGAAATGAGGGTTGGTTACTTTGGTTGTGGCTTTTTAGCCAGTTCAATCGTCCTCGATTGAATCTGAACATTGGTCACTTTCGCTGGTTCAATCGAAGACGATTGAACCTAAATATTTGGCACGTTCAGATTCTTTGCACAAGTTCAAGCTATATGCACAGTTCAAACTTCTGGTTCAATCTGCAAAATTGAACCAGCTATAAAATAAACCACAGTGCCCATATAGAAAATATTATGATTAAATTAAAAAGGGTTTACGAAAAGCCATCAAAAGGAGATGGCATCAGAATACTGGTCGAACGGCTGTGGCCACGCAGCCTTACAAAGGAATGTGCATCGGTTGATTTGTGGCTTAAGGATATAGCGCCAGGCACAGAATTGAGAAAATGGTTCGGTCACGACCCTGCAAAATGGGAACAGTTCTGCGAACGATACAGGGTAGAGCTCGAACAAAGGAAAGATGCGGTCAACCTCTTGAAGCAAAAAAGTAAAGAGGGCGCAATTACCCTTGTTTATGCAGCCCGGGATGAGAAACACAACAGCGCCGTTGCTCTGAAGGAAATATTGGGACAAACTTAGTATACAAGGAAGGTGTAATTCTATTCTGGTTGTCTGTGTCGTTAGGCGTTTCCTCCTGACGACAGTTACACACCAATCGTAGAGACAGGTTTGAAACCTCTCTCTACAGAATGTATATTGAAATCAATATTTTGGACTTCTTTGGCTGGTTCAATCGTCCTCGATTGAACCTAAATATTTGGCATGTTCAGATTTCGTTGCACAAATTCAAGTATACAGCACAGTTCAAACTTCTGGTTCAATCTGAAATATTGAACCAGCCAAAACATTATCCTATGTTTTTTTGACTCCGGATTCCTGCTCTTTGAGCAATTTATATTCTACGCGCTTGCGCTGAGCGTATGCCTGGCGGCGGCCTCCATCTTCCTGTTCTTTCAGCAACTTATATTCGATACTATCCACAAGGGCATGCCAGCTTGCATCAATCAGGTTTTCAGATACACCAACCGTATTCCAGACGCCTTCTTTGTCCTGTGACTCAATAATCACCCGCACCTTAGCCGCTGTCCCTTTTCGTGGATTTATTACACGCACCTTATAATCTACGAGTTTCATATCTTTTAATGATGGATAGAACCGTTCTAAAGCCTTGCGCAATGCGGAATCGAGGGCGTTCACCGGACCTGCCCCCTCACTTGCAGAGAGTTCCTGAACACCGTCTACTTTTACCTTAACCGTTGCTTCTGTAACGGGTAACCCATTTTCCCGTTTCTCAACGATTACCCGAAACCCTTCGAGGTCAAAAAAACTCTTATATCTGCCAATCTTCTTCCTTGCCAGTAGTTCGAAGGATGCCTCTGCAGATTCAAATTGATACCCTTCATTCTCCAGATTTTGAACCTCTTCCAGGATAGCCCTCATGAGATTACTATCATGGGTTAGGTTAAACTTCTCTATCTTTGCCAGAATCGTAGAACTGCCCGACAGCTCAGATATTAATATCTTTCTTTCGTTTCCTACCGATTCAGGCGGAATATGCTCGTATGTCTCCCTCTTTTTCTGAATAGCATTAACGTGCAATCCGCCTTTATGAGCAAATGCACTCGTACCAACAAAGGGTTGGTTAGAACGTAGAAGAAGGTTGGCCACCTCATAAACGTACCGGGAAACTTCAGTTAACTTCTTAAGCCCCCCATCTCCCAAACAATGATACCCCTTCTTCAAGACCAAATTAGGAATAATGGAGCACAGGTCTGCATTCCCGCAACGCTCTCCAAAGCCATTGATCGTCCCCTGTACCTGTCTGACACCGTTGTCAACAGCGACAAGTGTATTGGCCACCGCAAGGTCCCCGTCGTTATGGACGTGTATACTTAATAATGCACCCTTTATTTTTTCCCTGACATCTTTGACAATCCCGGCAATTTCTGCAGGTAAACTGCCCCCATTGGTATCGCATAATACGATAGCATCGGCGCCTGATGACTGGGCCGCGCTGAGCACTTTCAAGGCATACTCCCTATTTTTCTTATATCCATCAAAAAAATGCTCGGCATCAAAAAAGACCTCTCGATTTTTTGCCTTAAAATACGCAATGGTATCAGAAACCATCTTCAGGTTTTCATCCAGCGAGACCTTCAATACGTCCGTTACCTGGAAATCCCAGCTTTTCCCGACGATGGTCACAACAGGTGTCTCTGCCATCAGCAGCGCATTCACATTTTTATCGTCCGTAACACGCTTATCCGCCCTCCGTGTGCTTCCAAAAGCGGCAATTTTAGCGTGTCGCAGCCTCAAGGATTTTACTTCCTGGAAGTATGATTCATCTTTGGGATTGGCTATTGGATAGCCGCCTTCTATATAATCCACCCCAAGATCGTCTAACTTTAGGGTAATGGCAAGTTTGTCCTGCAACGAAAAGGAAATGCCCTCACCCTGGCTGCCGTCACGCAACGTTGTATCGTAAATGAAGATTCTGTTCATAATCTATAAAATGCCTAAATATTTAAATTGGGCCTTCGGCAGCGACTTTTAAGCTCCCCTCTAGAAAGAGGGGCTGGGGGGGTGTAGCGGCAAACTTACACACCCCTTAATCCCCTCTTGCTAGAGGGGAAACGTAATAGTTCACCGCAAACCAGGGCGCTGAGAACGCAAAGAAAAACACTTACAAAGGAAAAAATCTGCATAATCAGCATCTTTGATGTTATCAATGGTGTAATATATTGTCAAGTTTAAAGAAGCATGAAACAGCGCTGCATTGCAGAAACAAAAATTAATAACATGTGTGAATCCGTAGGGGCGGGTTTTAAACCCGCCCCTACAAAACAATTCAATAATGCATGGAATGAACATTATAGACATATTACAATAATAGAAAACCCGCAGAAAAGATTGTTTTATTAATTGACCAGACAATGGATATTCTTTTATAATAATGGTATATCTTTAATTAGGCTGCCTTCGGCAGCGACTTTTAAGCTCCCCTCTAGAAAGAGGGGCCGGGGGGGTGTTGCGGCAAACTTACACACCCCTTTATCCCCTCTTTTTAGAGGGGAATCACAAAAGATTGAATTCCTGTACGTTTTAAAAATTTGAAATTTTGTACCTTTAATTATTTGACTGACTTTGCTACAAAGGTTATAGAAACCGCGGACTGTTTTCCCATCTCTGCGTGTTCTCTGTGACCTCTGTGGTTGACTTATGATTTAATAAAATCGGAGGAAAACATGTCGCATCCACATCATCCACAAGGCCAGCATCCAGGTGGTCACCCCATTTCCCATGGACATGGCGGTCATCCTGTATCACACGAACACGGCGGCCATCCTGAAACAATACGAGAAACCTATGCCCGCATAAAAGATGATACTTCTGGTAAACCTGCTGTAGAATACATGAAGAACATGAAGAACCAGTTGCGCCTGGTCTTCTGGGAGACTACTGTTGGATGTAACCTAGAATGTGTTCACTGCCGCCGGTTAGATGTGAGCACTACCCTTGCCAAAGATGATATGACTACCCAGGAGGCATTTGCCCTTGTAGATGCCATTGTAGAAGCTGGCAGACCCATTTTGGTACTCAGTGGTGGCGAACCCCTTTTCAGGCCAGACATCTTTGATATAGCAAAATATGCGGTAAACAAAGGATTGAGTGTTGCATTGGCGACAAATGGAACATTGGTTGATGATGATACTGCCAGAAAAATTGTTGATGCGGGCATTGCCAGGGTGTCAATCAGTTTCGACGGCGCCGATGCCAAGACCCATGACGAATTCCGAAAGATACCAGGGTCGTTTGAGCGGTCAATTGCAGGATTTAAAAGGCTGAAAGACCTGGGCATGAGTATGCAAATCAATTGTACCATTGCAAAACACAACGTTGAACAGATCGATGATCTTTATAATATGGCCTTAAAAATGGGCGCTGATGCGATACATATCTTTATGCTGGTGCCCGTAGGATGCGGCGTTCAGATTGCCGACGACCAGATGCTTCACCCAAAGAAATATGAAGAAGTGCTTAACCATTTCTACGATCTTTCTAAAGAGGCAAAAATTCAAACCAAGGCTACCTGTGCCCCCCACTATTTCCGTATCATGAGGGAACGCGCAAAAGAGGAAGGGATTACCATCTCGCCCAAAACACACGGCATGGCTGCCATGACAAAAGGATGCCTGGCCGGTACGGGTGTGTGCTTCGTTTCACACAAAGGGGAGGTTTTCCCTTGCGGTTACTTGCCCGTCGAGGCAGGTCACGTGAAGAAACAAAAATTTGTAGATATCTGGAACGATTCCCCTGTCTTTCAAAAATTGCGAGACCCAGAGTTGCTGGAAGGCAAATGCGGGGCATGCGAGTACAAGAAGGTCTGCGAAGGCTGCAGAGCGCGCGCTTTCTATGACACAGGCAACTATTTAGCCGAAGAGCCGTATTGCATCTATCAACCGAAAATGGCCAGGGCGGGTAAAGACTAACGGTACAATTCAACTCTACCATCAAACAGCATGATTACGATTATGATTGAAAATATCGAAACGGAGCAGAAGAGCAGAGGAGAAACGGAGAGGTTCTACGCTCCCCCCCGCCCTTTTGCTCCCATGCTCCAATTCTTCGCTTCTCTTTTCTGTGGCTGACTAGTTACTCAGTCGAGTAGGATGGGTTAAACGAAGTGAACCCATCGGCACAATGGTCTTGTTGGGTGCGCTGTGCTTCACCCAACCTTACAAAACTTTACTCATATGAACGAACTTAAGCCAAAAGCACCCGAATTACTCCAGAAGATCGAATGGCTTCGGCTTTATGGAATTAAGTATTGGAAGCAGATCATTGTTGCAATTCTATTCTTGAGTGTCGGTCCTGGTTGGTATTATTTTTATCCTGACGTTTCAAAAAAAGAGCAATCCGTAGAAATAAATAAAAACCACAAAGATTCCAAAGACACTAGCAAACCCGAGAGCCTGTCAGCCCTTAGGATTGTCTTTATAGATGGGTCGTCAGCCTACGTTGACATGTCGGTTCAAGCGCAAATCGATCAAGAATTGTTACTCCAATCATTCTCTTTATATGGATCAGATGAAGCAGCTTTGGAAGCTTTGCAACGCTCTATTCACGGTGCAACAATCGCAGTACTTGAAAAGAAATCGCAAGAGTTTGTCCGCACTCATAGGTATGAAGTCGCCCAAGAAATAATCGAAATGACTAAAGATGCTCAAGAAAGAACAGCATACAAAATCAAGGAGTTATCTATTCTTGAGATTCATTGAAAAAAGGGGTAGGAATGAACACGGAACGGAGTCTTGCTTCTTGATGTTGAAAAGACCAAAGGGGTCAAGTCTTTAATCTTGCTATTGAAGCTGGTTTTTTTATCAAGAAGCAGAACACGAAGGCCAATGGGGTCTTTAAACTTGCTATTGAAGCTGGTTTTTTTTATCAAGAAACAGGGCACGATTTGTGTCAGTAATAAATATGGGTTCTCCTGCGTTGCCTCTTGATGTAACGTGGTAGAATGCCTTATCAAATTCTATTTTTGAAGGAGGTGATTATGATTTTAACTGGAATAGAAAAAATGTCTACCATTGAACGTTTACAAGCAATGGAAAAGTTATGGGACTCATTATGCAATAAAGAAGAAATCGAATCTCCGGAATGGCATAAAGACATTCTCCAAGAAAGAAAAAAGAAAA
>JANLHY010000085.1 GCA_024653795.1 Candidatus Brocadiaceae bacterium
TTCAACCGTATACTCCTTTATCTCAGAAGATGGAATATAACGGATAACGCTTTGGAGTAGTTTTTCCAATTGAACTTCAGATAATATACTTGGCGTTCCACCGCCTATGTAGACCGTGTTGAATACATATCGGCATTTTAAGACACTTAACTCCTTCTCTATAGCGTGGAGGTAACGGACTATGGTCTTTGATTCCGAAACAATCGAATTGAAATCGCAATAGCGGCACTTTCTGGCGCAAAATGGGATGTGTATATAAAGGGCATTATGAAGCATATTTTTTACAAAAGATCGTTTTGCACGGTATTAGTAATTTCCTTTTCTATGATATTTTTATAATAATTCAACCTCGTCACAGGATTTTTCAAAGTACCTTTGAATTGTTTCAAGAGGTCTTTGTATATTAGTTTAACAGGTATCTCTCTCACCAGCAAGCCCAACTTCCACGCCTGTATCCATAATTGCAACGGCATCCCATACCCATACTCAGTCAGGTGTATCAGCTTCAATTTTTCAACCTTATATGCCTTAAAACCACAAAATGTATCCGTTACATTGAATCCCGTAATCCTATTTATAATGCCTGTAATCTCTTTATTAATGAGATATCGCTCCTGTGGAAATCCATTGTCAGGCCTTACAGGAAAATAATATCTTGATCCCGATAGAATATCACAGTCATAAAATGGAATTTCTTTCAAAAATAACGAAATTTCCTCAGGTTCATGTTGCCCGTCGCTGTCAATCGTTAACAAGTAATCATATCCATTTTCAGTTGCAAATGTGAATGCATCTATAATTGTCTTGCCATAACCAAAATTTCGTTGATGCGAGATTACGTTTATATTCCTCAAATTTATTAATTCTTTGTGGAGACCATTGGTCGATCCATCATCTATGACTAATACATCCAGGTGAAAATTGTTAACCCTCTGGATAATATCACGCACATCCGCTTCATTAAAAACTGGTATAGCAACAAGAATTTTATTCTTATACATAGCATTTAAATACTTTATCTGCGGTTTATCTTCACAAATGAGTCAAGTTTTAGATGCCTGATGCACGATATCCTATATCTTGCATCCTGAATCTTTCATCTTGTTTTTTATTGGTCTGAGGCTTCGCCTCAGTAGTTTTTAATTGCTTGCTTCTGTTTTTATGTGGTATAATATGAATAAACGGCAACGTGAAAATACTTCAAAATTACTATATGATATTGTTAGATATTCCATTGCTGGAATAATATTTATCAATTTTGCACCAGGTAAAGGATTTAGCTGGATTTCTATTATAGCAGGTGGAATTATCGTAATCTTTGCTTATCTTATAGCCTTTTGGCTTGACGGAAAGGGGGAATAACATGGATAACCTTACATTAAGTTTTATAGTTATCGGTGTAATCGTGCTATTTATCTCTGTATTTGTTTACTACCAGGAACGCAAATCTAAACTACATAGACATCCTTGAAAACAATGAATAACCTTGCCATACTCTTTATGATACTCTGTATTACAGACGCATTTTCTTTAAAAACTTTATCCGAGATTTATCTTCACAAATGAGTCAAGTTTTTAAATATAACAACAGAAACCACAGATTACACAGATAAAAAATACCAATTCCTAGCGCGGCGAAGCCGCAACCAAATCCCCCTTAAACTAGGGGGATGAAGATGGTTGTAAAAAAACTTACAAAAAAAAGAAGTTTTTACAGAGTAATACTATAATCTGTGAAATCTGTGGTTCCAAACTCGTTTATCGGTCTGAGGCTTTGCCTCGTTAGATATTTGCGCTTATTTTTAATGCTTCCACGGTATTTCGCAATAACATAACCACTGTCACAGGCCCTACTCCCCCTGGAACTGGGGTTATGTAAGAAGCAACCTCTTTAGCTGTCGCAAATTCAACGTCCCCCACAGTCTTCATCTTCGGTTTGCCATTTACATTAAGAACGGGGTTTCCCTGTGCATCGAGTTCCTTTACGCGGTTAATCCCTACATCGATGACAATGGCGCCGGGCTTGATCATATCACCTTTAATCATCTCTGCCTTTCCAATGGCAGCAATTAAAATATCTGCCTTTCTCGTTTTGTCAGGAAGGTCTTTTGTGCCTGAATGGCACACCGTTGGTGTTGCAGACAAATCCAACATTAACAAACTAACGGGCTTTCCCACGATGGCGCTGCGTCCAACAATTGTTGTCTCCTTCCCCCGAATCTCAACACCCACTGATTTCACAAGCTCTACTGCAGCCATGGCAGTGCATGGGACAAGTCTTGTATTTCCGTAAACAAGCTCACCCATGTTGGCTGGATTCATCCCCTCTACATCTTTATTGGGGGAAATTAATGTCTGTACCTTTTTTGCATCTATACCTTCGGGTAAGGGCATTTGCAATATAATTCCCGTTACCTGAGGGTCATTATTTAATTTTTTAATGTGTTCGGTCAAAGCCGCTTCTTTCGTATCAGCAGGAAGTTCATCAAGGGTATATTTGATGCCTATTGCCTCGCATTGTTTCTGTTGATTTTGAACATACAATCGAGACGATGCATTTTCACCTACCTGAACAGCCTTCAAATGCGGGTAAAAACCTTTCTTCTTTAAGGTATCAATCTCCTCAATCAGTCCTGTGCGAATCTTTCCAGCAAAAGATTCACCATCAATAATAATCGCCGACATAACTTCCTCTTTCGTAGTTATAGAAATTATTTCATTACTATTTTGGTATCAGTTCACCCCCCTCCCCTAACCCCTCCCACCAGGGGAGGGGGGAGGTCAGGTGGGGGTGCTGAACTGTTACCTATTTTGTCATACCAGAATTTTATAACTTGGTTATTATAGAAAAACACGTAATTATATAGCAAGTAAAAACCCAGTTAAGGGGGTGGAATAATATAAGTGTTACATAATTAATAATTCAGGCTATATCAATGAAAATACCAGGCAAAATGTTAATGTTATTCTATTACACCCACTTAGATTAACACTTTCGCTAATATTAAAATATTGACATACCTCATCATAATTGATAAAATGCCAAAAATTTTAATAAAGGTAACAGTTTAGTTTTTTGAAAACATCAATAGTTGAAAATGTCTCTGTGACAATATGTAGCGGCAATTCATGAATTGCCGCTACATTGCATAATAACCACATTATTACTGGAATTTTTCAAAAAACTAAACTGTTACGAATAAAGTTTCTCCTTCCTTTTGCAAAGATAGGTTGAAAGTAAGGCACGTCTTTCATGTAGAATATGACAAGTCGCAACCAATAATTTATTTGCCGATTTGGGACTAGTTCAATCTTGTTGGTTTATGGAGGGAATTAACTCATACTGAGTATAATTGTTTTTCACATTAAGCATAGAGGTAAGAGTTGAGAATAATAGTCGCTAAAACTGCCGGGTTTTGCATGGGTGTTCGGCGTGCAATGGACATTCTTTTGGATGCCGCAAATGAAAAAAACGACGGCAAAGTTTACACCGATGGCCCGCTGATTCACAATCCTCAGGTACTTGAATATCTGGAAAAAAGGGACATTCACGTCGTTAATGGTAAGGCAGATCTTTCTAAAAGCACGGTTGTTATCAGGGCGCACGGAATTACACCCGCCCGTCAAAAAGAAATTGAAGGTATGGGCGCGAAGGTGTGCGACGCCACCTGTCCTCATGTAATGAGAGTTCAATCCATTATCAAAAAATATGCAGCACAGGGATATTCAACGGTAATTGTAGGCGATAAGGGTCATGCGGAGGTCATAGGTTTACTGGGGTACACGGAAGGCAAAGGCTATGTCGTACAGGAATTGGATGAAATTGAACACCTTCCACCTATGGATAAAGTGTGCGTTGTCGCCCAAACAACACAAGACAGCCGCATATTTAAAGAGGCTATCGATAGGCTTAAAAAACGCTACTCAAGCTGTGAATCTTTTGAAACAATCTGCAGTTCCACATACAAACGGCAGGATGAAGTCATCAGCCTGAGTAAATCTGTGGATGCCATGGTTGTTGTTGGCGGGAGGGGAAGCGCCAATACCACCCGACTCGTTAAGATATGCGAATCCCAGGGAACGCCAACATTCCACGTTGAAACTGATACCGAATTAGAGCCCGATAAGTTTAAAGACTTTGACACTATTGGCGTAACCGCAGGCGCTTCGACCCCCAACTGGATGATCAAAAGGGTGGTTGAGAAAATACGTTCCTACAAAGTTAACAGATACGAAAAATTTTTATTTGGACTAAAAAGCATTGCCAGTTTTCTTGTCGGAAGCTGTACGTACATTGGGCTAGGAGCAGCAAGTTTGTGTTATGCAAACACCGTACTGATCGGGATTCAGCCTCGACTAAGTTTTTGCTTGATTGCCGCTCTATTCATTTTTTCTATGCAGGTACTGAACCATTTTGCCAACAAAGAAGCTGTAGTGCTCAACGAACCTGCAAGGGCAAAATTTTACGAGAGGAAGCAACACCTCTTTGTCGGTCTTGGCGCTGTCGGGGCGGTAGCATCTTTTATCCTGGGATTCGCTCTCAGCAAGTCCATTTTTTTCTGCATCTTCCTTGCAAGCCTCTTTGGCATTTTTTATCGATTAGAAATAATACCAAAGAATTTGTCTAAAATTATACGTTACAGAAGCCTTGAACAGATACCGGGATCTAAAGAGATTTTTTACAGCATTGCGTGGGGCGTTAGCACGGCGCTCATACCTTTCCTTAGTACTAGAGAAAGTTTTATTCCATCCCTTGCCGTTGCTATCGCTTTTGCATGCGGCATTGCATTTATCAGGGCTGTAGTCCTTGATATTCGCGATATTCAGGGCGACCGCATCCTCGGAAAGGAAACAATCCCCATTGCAATTGGAAAGGAACGAACAAAAACGATTCTTATTATCCTTACGGCATCAGTTGCAGTTCTCCTATTTGTAAGTTCATTCATTGGGTGGACGACTACATTAGGATATTATTTACTCCCCTGTGTTGCTTATGCCTTCGGTTATCAATATCTGTTTCAGAAACAAATAGTATCTGAGGGTCTATTACTCGAAACCATTGCCGATTTCAATTTTATATTCGCAGGTATTATTGCCTTTGTTTGGAAATCTAGTCATTTTTAGAGTACATGGATGATCTATGGAAGAAAAAAAACTAGGGATGTTTGGACAATTTAAAAAAGATGCCAGAAGAAGGATGTTGGCAGGTTTGTTGTTAATCCTGCCAGTTTATGTAACCTATTTTGTTGTAAAATTTCTCTTTGGTTTCGTTGGAGGCACACTTTCGCCGGTTATTAAAAAGATATTGCAATTTTACGGCGTCGCCTTACCGAGATCCTCTCTCGATGAATTTATTATCACGTTCCTTGGTCTTATCCTTACCTTTATCTCATTATATTTTATTGGTATCTTTGCCGCTAATTTTATCGGGAAAGTTATCATTACCTATTTTGAAAACCTTTTAACGAAAACTCCAGTCGTTAAAAATATCTATTCCTCCGTAAAACAAATAATCCACTCGGTAAGCTTGCCTGGCAAACAGTCATTTAAACGCGTGGTTCTTGTAGATTTCCCAAAAGAAGGCACAAAATCTATAGGATTTGTTACTGGTTCTACGAAATATAACAATGAAAAAAAATTTATCAGCGTGTTTATTCCAACAACGCCAAATCCAACAACTGGATTTTTAATATTTGTCACGGAGAATGACGTCATGGATTCTAATCTTAGCGTTGAGGAGGCGTTTAAAACGCTCTTTTCTGGCGGAGTGCTTGCTCCTAAAGATATTATTGCATCATTCAAAACAGCAAACAACGATACTCCCGGTTAAGATTAGTCCCTGCTAAAGTTTTGAAACCACAGATTACACGGATAAAGATTTTTAAGGGAGTGCATGTCGGCTGGTGTCGGCGACGGATTTCAAATCCGGTCTGTCCCGCTTATGGCGGGATAGGTGGGTTCGATTCCCACACGCTCCCGCCAATATTTCATTCTTACCTTTCACCTAGGAATTTTCATTTTATTTAAGCGTGTTATACAGGGTGGCATGGATTATTCCCCTCTTGGGAGGGGTTAGGGGTGGGTTGTCTGGTCGTGAAATCTTATTGAGTATCTCACTAATTACCGCCTTACCCACCCCTAAATCCCCTCCCAAGAGGGGACTTTCTAACTTGATACCAACCATCAGATTTTACCAATTTAATAATATCTCGAACCTTCATTGAATACTATTCATTTTCTTACAAGCATTTTCTAATCGCAATACTTCTTGACAAATACACCATTTCCCTTTAAATGTATTGTAATTATCAAATTTCTTAAATCAAGGGGAAATTGCCTTTTAATCTCCCAAGACAGCCATCCCTATATACGTTATAATTGCTGAGTCATATTCCTATGCATAACAGGATAAGAATTCAAATAACAGGAACTGTTCAGGGAGTAGGTTTCCGTCCCTTTGTCTATAACCTTGCAAATAAATATAATCTCAAGGGTTTCTGCCTAAATGATTCACGAGGGGTTCTCATAGAAGTACAGGGGGAACTGATCGACAGGTTTATTGAGGAAATAAAGACATCTCCCCCCCCTCTTTCAAGGATTGAAGAACTTACATCCCGCGTGCTTGTTGATGGAGAAGCGTACGAAGATTTTAGTATTCGTGAAAGTGTGTCTCATCAAGGTAATTTCACCTTTGTTTCCTCAGATATAGCTACCTGCCAGGATTGTCTCAGAGAGCTTTTTGACCCATTGGACAGACGGCATTATTACCCTTTCATTAATTGCACCAACTGCGGGCCAAGGTATTCCATTACCAAAGATATTCCCTATGATCGTTCCAATACTACCATGGACTGCTTCACCATGTGTGAGGCATGCGAAAGTGAGTATCATGACCCCGCAAACAGACGCTTCCACGCACAGCCCAACGCCTGTCCTGTTTGTGGTCCTCAGTTAATGTTGCTCAATAATGAAGGGTTTACAGTTCAAACACAAGACCCCATTTCTACTGTTTGCACCCTTCTTCATGACGGAAAGATAGTTGCCGTTAAAGGGCTTGGAGGTTATCATCTCGCCTGTGATGCCCTGAACAGCAATGCCGTTTCTTTTTTGAGGAAAAGAAAATACAGGGAAGACAAACCATTCGCAGTAATGATGGAAAATATCGAAACGGCAAACAACTTTTGCTTTGTTAATGCTAAGGAAGAAACCTTGTTATTATCAATTCAAAGACCAATTGTCCTGCTGAGAAAAAAGAGTAGTTGTACTATTCCGAATGATATTGCCCCTGATAACCCGTATCTTGGGGTAATGCTGCCTTATACCCCACTCCACTATCTTATAATAAAAGAATCAGAATTGCCGCTCGTAATGACAAGCGGCAACGTGAGCGATGAGCCAATTGCTTATAAAAACACCGAAGCATTTGCAAGACTCAAAGGTATTGTAGACTATTTTCTCGTACATGACCGGGATATCTTTATGCGGTGCGATGACTCGGTCGTAAAAGTGGTTGAAGACAATGAGATGATTATCCGCAGGTCGAGGGGATATGCGCCATTCCCAGTAAGGCTGCAATACGCCTTTACAAAACCCGTCCTCGCATGTGGGGCATTTCTTAAAAACACATTCTGTCTGGCACGTGGGAATCATGCTTTTTTAAGTCATCATATAGGAGATTTGGAAAATACCGAGACCATGAATTCGTATGAGACGGCTATTGAGCATTATAAAAGACTGTTCTCCATTGAACCGAAGGTGATTGCATACGATCTACATCCAGAATATATTTCCACCAAATACGCCCTTGCACAGAACGACGATATTCTCAAAATAGGAGTGCAGCATCACCACGCACATATTGTAAGCTGTATGGCAGAAAATAACATTCACGATAAGGTAATTGGTGTTGCATTTGATGGCCTGGGTTACGGAGATGACGGCAAATTCTGGGGCGGTGAATTTCTTATTGCAGACTTTTCTGAATATGAACGGGCTGGACATCTCGATTATGTGCCGATGCCCGGCGGAGAACAGGCAATCAAAGAGCCGTGGCGTATGGCAATTTCTTATCTTTATCACATGTATGGTAATGATATTCCCATGCTTCGCCTTTTCAATAACCCAAAGTTTATTGAAGAGAAAAATGATAAATTAGGCTTCCTATGGCAGCAACTTTTAAGCTCCCCTCTAGAAAGAGGGGCTGTGGGTGTGTTACGTAAATCTTACACACCCCTTAATCCCCTCTTTTTAGAGGGGAATCACAAAAGATTGAAATTCCTAAACATTAAATTAGAAATACTATTTAAAATGTTGTCCCGGAAAATTAATTCACCTTTAACATCAAGCATGGGAAGGCTGTTCGACGGTGTAGCTTCTTTACTTGATTTGCAGCATTCTGTCAACTATGAAGGACAGGCTGCAATAAAACTTGAATCAATTGCAGATGAATGCGAAACTGGACACTATCTATTTGGCATTAACACCAATGCAGGGGCACATTCCAATATGCCCATAATTATTCAATGGCAGCCAGTTATTAAACATATAATAGAAGATATGCAGCATGGGATAGCAAGTCCAATAATTTCCGCAAGATTCCATAATACGATAGTGGAAATGGTAGTTCAGGTATGCACAATGCTCAGCAACAGCAAAGGTATTAACGATGTTGTATTGTCAGGCGGAGTATTCCAAAATAATTTTCTCTTGAGCCGCCTTGTCAAAAAACTTAAATTACAAGGTTTCACCGTGTATTCCCACAAAAAAGTCCCTTGCAACGATGGTGGATTATCATTAGGACAGGCCGTTATTGCCAGTGAAAGGTATAAGACATGTGTTTAGCCGTTCCCATGAAACTTATTAAAATTAATGGTGTTACAGGCATAGCAGAGCTTGGCAATCTGCAAAGAGAAATTGGACTTCTTCTCTTGGAAAATGCAAACGTTGGGGACTATGTGATCGTCCATGCGGGTTACGCCATTCAGAAATTAGATGAAAAAGAGGCGTTTAAGACAATTTCACTGCTTGAAAGTTATATAGAAAAACCGCCGGACACGTAATAAAAAGGGTTACAACTAGCCCCGCACCTATAAACTTGTAATACTATAATTGTAACAACGCATTCTCATCTTACCAATGCCCTCAGAACTTTTACAGCAATTCTTAGTCGTTCCTCATCCGTCTCTTTCAGCAACACAGTGATGATTTCCTTTAATTCCTTGGTATTTCTAACCTCATTAGCAAATTCGAAAAAATCTTTCAATTCTACCTGAAGGGCATTAGCAAGTTTTGTAATGACATTAATTGAAGGGAATTGTTGTCCCATTTCTATCCTGCTCATATATTTGGGGCTGATAGCGGCTTTCCCCGCAAGCTGCTCTTGGGATAATTTTCTAATTGTCCTCAGCTCTTTTATCCGCATTCCAAACAACTTTAATTCTTTCATCGTTTCCTCCTTCAAACTTTGGTAATTATCCTTGTTTAATGGAGGATTTTAAACACACAATAAGATAGAATATTATTGAAATATTCTATCTATTAGGTATACTATAAGACCTATTAGGTAGATATTTTTATTTTTGCCTACTTCAGAATGGGATGCATTAGGGCAAAGAGTTGAGGGTATTGATATTATTGAAGCAGGTTTGTGACGGTAAAAGACTTGACCCATTTTCTCTTTCCCAAAAAAAGATTGGCACGTTTAGATTATTGAATAATGAAGGTTTGACCCTGTGCCCCCTCTTAACTTTTAGGTTCTATAACCTGCGGGAGACAAGCGGGGTGATGACCCTAAGAGGAGAAAATCCTACCGAATCCTACCGAACCACTAAGAAGAACAGGTAAATATGACCGATGAGAAGGCCGTTATAATAAAGCCCTCCAGTGAAGTGGCTATCCCATTAACACCCCACACCAGGATTTACGAGGTGATTATAAAGTTTCACATGGGTGGGAAGGAGATGATTGAGGCATTCCTCTTGGCCCACATGATTAGTGTCACCATCTCGGCAACCGAGAACAATGATATTCTGCTTGCCTATTGTCAATTCCAGGGGGAAATCAAAACCCTTGATAGCAAACTAGCGGCCCTGCGCCAGAGC
>JANLHY010000748.1 GCA_024653795.1 Candidatus Brocadiaceae bacterium
TGAATTTCAAATCGATTACGATCTTTTTTTCTCGTATTTCTTTTAAATTTAATCACTTACAACGAATTGCTATTTAAACGTCCGGACAGCAGTGAAATAACGTGAACAACTTCATGTTGCTGTGCCATCGCCATCAGGGCTAAAGCCCCGGCAGGACGTGTACCCACTAACCCCAGCCTTAAGGCTGGGGTTAGTGATGGACTCATCGGAATTGGGCTTTAGCCCTGACAGTGCTTGTACTGAGCCTGTCGAAGTGTCGGACAAGTACAGACGCCCAGTCGGGTCGTCTCTACAAGTTCAGATTATTTATTGTCAACCCCTTAGAGGAAAGGCAGAGATGCGCCATTATTCATACAAGGCTATAAATGCAGATGGTATTTTGATAAATGCTATCATAGAGGGAGAAGATATTCACTCTGTCTATGGATACCTTTCCTCAAGGGGACTTTATATACTCAATGTTAAAAAGGCAAGCAGGGTATTCCATAATCTCCAAAAAGGATTTGCATCACGTAAGTTAAGGAGAAATGATTTCATAGAGTTTGCCAATGATCTTTCTGTTATGTTAAGGGCAGGCATACCGCTTTTCACTGCGCTTGGCGATATAATTACCTCGATAGAGAACAAATATTTCCAAAAAACTATTGCTGATATAAAATATCAGGTAGAGATGGGGGTGGGTTTTTCAGACGCTATCGAATCCCATAAAAACGTGTTTCCAGACATCGTCATTAGATTGGTAAGAGTAGGAGAAGAAACAGGACGTCTTGAAAAGAGCCTGTCTGATACAGCAGATCACCTGCAGAAGATGGAGGATTTATCTCGGGCAATCAAAAGTGCGCTTATGTATCCTGTATTTGCAATTGCAACAACTACCGGCGCATTGATCTTCTGGCTTGCTTTTGTACTGCCAAAGATGGTGGTCACAATGAAGGAAATGGGTGTAAAACTGCCGCTTATAACGAAGATATTAATTCATGTAAGCGATTTCACACAGGTATACTGGTATCTTATACCAATTTTTCTTTTATTCATTTTCGCTTCCATAAAAATTCTAAAAAGATTGGGTAAAGCAAAATATTATCTGGACCTCCTCAAGATCAAATTACCCATAATAAAACTCATAGTTTATAATAAAACCCTTGCGCTTTTTTCAGAACAGTTAAGAATTTTGATAACGGCTGGGCTCACTATCGATAGAGCGTTTGATATCGTTGCAGATGTTATAGGGAATGAGGTCTTTAGAAAGGCAATAGTAAAGTCAAAAGACAGCATAATAACAGGAAGCAAGCTATCATCCGCCCTGAGAGAACACAAGTTGTTTCCATTCTTATTACTGAGAATGGTTGATATTGGAGAAACAAGCGGTAACCTCGATAAACAGTTCGCTTTCCTTTCAGACCATTACCTCAAAAAAATGGATGACATATCACAGAAGATAGGTAAAATGACAGAACCCATTGTACTTATATTCATAGGTATTATATTCGCCATAATTATTGCAGGTTTAATGCTTCCTCTTTACGACCTTATATCAAAACTTGGCATTGGCTAATGGGCACGGACTTTTTAGAATTTTTTAATCTTGCAGAAAACCCTTTCAGAGTTACGCCAGACCCATTTTACTTCTATCCATCCAATAACCATAATGAGATTCTTTCCTCCCTCAATTATGCAGTGGAACAAAAGGAGGGTTTTTTCGTTGAAACAGGCGAACCAGGAACTGGAAAGACAATTACCCTGAAGATTTTTATCGAGAAATGGAGGGACAAAGCAGAAATCGCCCTTATTATGACCCCAAGACTTTCTCCTGAAGAATTTTTAGTGGCAGTATTGGAAGACTTAAACATTAAATTACAAAATACTACGAATAAGAATGAGCTTTTAAAGACATTCAGGGATTTCCTGATAGAGCATTCACTATCGGGCAAAAGGGTGATAATAATTGTCGATGAGGCGCAAAATCTTCCTGATGAAACTCTTGAGGAGCTGCGATTGCTGTCGAATCTTGAGACGGAGAAAGAAAAGCTCCTGCAGATAATCCTGGTAGGCCAGCCAGAATTAAAGAAAAGACTCCTTTCAGAAAACCTAAGACAATTGAACCAGAGGGTAACCATAAGGACGACCTTAATGCCCTTAACAAGGGATGAAACTTTTGACTACATCAATTTCAGGCTGTCAAAGGCGGGAAAAGGTACGATAACGTTTGAAGACAAGGCAAAAAAACTGATATACAATACATCAAAGGGCATCCCAAGACTGATTAATCTCATATCCTCAAGAACACTCATGGCTGCATACGTTGAAGGAGACCCCCATATCAAAAAAAGGCATGTCATGTATGCAATAAAGCATCTCACTAATTCCTGAGACAAGTTCTACGCCAGGGAATTTTAATTTGCCCGCGAAAAACGCGAAAATAGCGAAATTGCTTTCGTTTCTTTTCGCGTGTTTCGTGTGTAATACGCTGCTGCCGAAGGCCTAATTTTAATGTATAGGCGCTTATCAAAAATATTTTGACATTTCCCCGTTTTCACGAGGACAAGTTTAGCAAAAAACGTAGCGCCGATCCCTTCCCCGATCGTAGTCGAGGACAGGTGTGGTCGGCATTTGGCGGGGGATAAACCACCCGCGCTACGCATCCCGACTCGTTCGGGTTAGGATTTTCATTTTATTTATGCCTGCCTGTGCGTTGCACGCAGACAGGCGTGTTACAGGGTGGCATGGACAAACTTTGTTTGTTCTTGCCTAACTTGACGTATAGGAATTTCAATCTTTTGTGATTCCACTCTAAAAAGACCTGCCTGTGCGACGGCAGAGAGGGGGGGGATAAGGGGTGTGTAGAGACGCACAGCAGTGCGTCTGTACCTTGCAACACCCCCCCAGCCCCTCTTTCTAGAGGGGAGCTTAGAAAGTCGCTGCCAAAGGCAGCCTAGTTTAATGTACAGGAATTTCAATCTTGTAGCGGCAATTCATGAATTGCCCCTATATGCAAATAGAAATAGTCGCCGAAGGCATAATTTAATGCCTTTACTATAACTCCGCCATTTATGGCGGAGATTATATCCGCAACATCAATACGGCTTTAGCCATGACTTCCAAGATTGTATCTCCTGATGAATTCCTCATACTCCTGAGCAAACGAAACCTTCTTGTGATGTTCTTCCTGGGTATTGATGTATACTCTCACCTTGTCAAGCATAGATTCACTCACAGAAATTATTTTAACAAATGCCATACTTTTATCCTGTATCAGGGCTAAAGCCCGGCTTGGTTTGTCTCTTCATCCCCAGCCTGAAGGCTGGGGTTATGATAAATTACTCGTCTCCATTAAAAGATTCGTCTCTGTTCAAAGAGCGGATTTATCTGGAGTTGCTCTCCTATCGTTAGCCTGAAAACTGAAAGAAGATTCTGAAACAATCCTGAAACAAGTCCAGGACATAGTTCAGAATCAGACTGTGTCACAATGTATTTTTATGTTCAAGGACTTAGCCACGGGGATTGACAATAAATAATCTGAACAAGTTTATTGTCCGACACTTTGAAGAGCAGGCACTGTCAGGGCTAAAGCCCAATCCCCGTTCCCCGTTTTCACGAGGACAAGAGCCCAATTCAGACTTCGTCGTGAGCTCAGTCGAACGATAAGGCCGTTACTTCGACATGCTCAGTACAGGCACTAACCCCAGCCTTAAGGCTGGGGTTAGTGGGTATACGCCATACCGGGGCTTTAGCCCTGATGCTTGTACTGAGCCTGTCGAAGTGGCACAGCAACATGAAGTTGTTCATGTTATTTATTGTCAATCCCTTTGAGTATGAATAATTTGTTGGAAGAAAAACAAATGAAGGAAAGGCCTGAAATTCCCGGCAGTGTAACACATAGCGAGTACTTTAATAAATTATTAAAGGCAAGGGTAAATTTGTCCCCGATTCCTAAAATATCTTCACTCAATGCCGTTATGCAATTTGAAATAACGGATAATGGAAATGGAACATGGAACATCATCGTTGAAAATGGACTGGTAAAGGATGTGACTACAGAACTTTGTGTTCCCCCCACGTGCATCTTCACGCTAAATAGCGCTACGTTTTTGTCAATTATCAAACGTGAAATAACGCCGCAACAAGCTTTTTTTCTGGGGAGGGTAGACATTAAAGGCGATATATTATTGGGATTAAAAATGAATATCCTGGTTACTTATATGTAATTTTAGTATCAATTTAGTTTTGAAAAATTTATTAATAATGAGCTCCGTCAGGAGCAACCTGTTTGTAGCAAGACAAGATACCATAACAGATATGATTAGCTCCGTTAGGAGCGACCTGTTTGCATATCAATCATATACAGGTCGCTCCTAACGGAGCTAATCATATCTTAACGATTAATTGCTACAAACAGTACGCCCTTAACAGGGCTTAATTTTTCAAAAGACTAAATTGATACGTAATTTTTAACAAACCTCTGAGACTGGAATTCTAAACCTTGGGAAAATATATTAAAATCCTTCTTAAGTATCGAATAACAGTTCTTATCTGCCTGGTTTTTGCAACGGTATTTTTTGGTTTTTATGCCGGAAAAATGAAGACAGATAATTCTATAGAAATCTGGCTTTCAAAGAACGACAGGGATTTTGAATACTATAAGGGTTTTTTAAAAAAGTTTGGCGATGAGGAGTTTTTGGTTATAGCCTTGAGCGCAGTTGATATATTCACGAAAGACCGCATTCAGGAAATTAATGCGATAGCTGAAAGGTTAAAAAAATTAGACGGGGTCGTGAGTGTGACTTCACTGGCAGATGTGTTTAAAGATACAATCAAATCTCCCCTTTTTCAGGAAAAACTTAAAGGGCAAAAAAATCGTTCTGTTTTAAATGTCTTCAAAAATGCCGTGATCACAGACCCGCTCTATCAAAATACCCTTATTTCAAGGAACGGCAAGACCACGGCTGTTATAGCAGTAGTAAAAAGTATGAAGCCGGAATCAAGAAAACAATTGGTATCAGAGATTAGAATACTCCTGAAGGATATGGCTGAAAAATCGGCAGATAAAAAACATACATACCATCTTGCAGGACCTACCGTTGTAAATGCAGAACTTGATCGGATGTCGAAGCAAGACATGACAAGGCTGACTCCCTTTATGTTTGTTCTTTCCCTTGTAGTTTTAGGATGCCTGTTCAGAAGGATTTCAGGTGTATTGATTCCTATGGCGATGGTTTCTCTTTGCCTGGTCTGGATAACGGGCTGCTTTGTGCTCTGTGGTCAGACAATGAATATGATTTCAAACATGCTCCACCCATTAACGTTTATCATAGCGCTCTCGGCTTCAATCCATCTCATAAACCACTATTACCATGAAAGCATGGTGGCGACGAGTGTCGAAAACGCCATTTACAATACCCTGCAGCACGTGGGTATCCCAATTCTTATGACGACCATTACCACAATAGTGGGATTTATTTCGTTGGCGACAAGCAGTATCCCGCCTGTTTTAATCACGGGTTTGTTCATGAGCGGTTGCGCTGCACTTACCTTTTTCATGAGTATGATATGTTTGCCAGTTTTACTTTCCTTTATACCAATCAAAGGGCGCACCTGTGTTTCAACATGTCCTCGTGAAAACGGGGATGGAAAAAATACTCATTATGCTGAAAAAGATATAAAAGGGGAACAGGCGTTTAATACCTTTTTTTCGTTATTAGGCCGTTTTGCCGTTCGATACAAAGGGATAACCCTTTCATGCGCTCTCGCTGCAGGACTGTTCTTCCTCTGGGGGATATCAAAACTCAAGGTAGAATCTGATATTATGGCCTCTTTTCCAAAGAATAGCCAGATTGCGAAAGATAATAACTACATTGAAAACCGCCTCATGGGTTTATTGCCGGTTGAGATTGTTGCTGAGGCAGCAAACGACGCCAGTATTCTCCAACCAGGCATATTAAATAATATTGTGACTTTACAACGGCATCTCAAGAGCTTTCCGGAAATAACGAACTCTATTTCGGTAGCAGATTATATTCAGAAAACTCATCAGGTTGTAAAAGGCAGCAAGCAATACCCTTATTCTATTCCAGCGACCGGAAAAGAAGCCGCAGACTATGTAAAATTAGCCTCTGTATACGGAAACAAGCACATTAATAGTCTGTATTCAAAAGAGTTGACAGATGCGCGGATATCAGTACGCATGAAACAGGTAGGCTCAGGCAGGTATCAGGAAATTATCAATTCAATAAAAGAGTATATACGCAGTCACCTGGATACAACCATTTTATCATGGCATATTACGGGAATTGTTCCTCTCCTTATTAATGTGCAGGACAACATCCTTTGGAGCGAAATACAGTCCTTTTCTCTCGCCTTTTTATTGACATTTATTTCGACAGCGGTTGCGCTGAAATCGGTCAAAATCGGACTTATCAGCATAATTCCCAATCTATTGCCGATCACTATTACACTCGGTTTCATGGGTTTAACAGGAATGAAGCTTGATGCCGCTACGATCATGATCGCAAGTATTGCGCTGGGGATTTCGGTCGACAACACGATACACATATTTTATCGTTTTAAAAAAGAGATTTCCATCGATGGCGATTATTCAAAGGCGGTGTGCCATACACTGCAAGGGGTAGGAAGGACAGCTTTGTTTACTTCCATCTCGGCAGCTTTTGGGTTTATGGTCTTTTCCTTTTCAGGTTTTAAGCCGATACAATACTTTGGCGTATTGACGAGTATTGCCATATTAAATGCCATTATCGCGGATTTACTTATATCCCCGAGTTGCCTGATGTTGTTTAAACCGAGGTTCCGGGGCAATTAAAATATTTTGAAATTTTTAGCAAAATAATGTAGCGCCGATCCCTTCCCCGATCGTAGTCGAGGACAGGTGTGGTCGGCATGAGCCTGCCCCGTACTTGATACGGGGGCGGGGGATAAACCACCCGCGCTACGGATT
>JANLHY010000766.1 GCA_024653795.1 Candidatus Brocadiaceae bacterium
GGAGAAAAGATACCCTTGGATGGAAAGGTATTAAAAGGCTACTCCAGTGTTGACCAATCTCCCATTACCGGTGAATCGATTCCCGTAGAAAAAAAGGAAGGGGATGAGGTCTTTGCAGGTACCCTAAATCAAAGGGGTGTCCTGGAAGTAGTAGTAACGAAATTATCGAAAGATACCACCCTTGCCAAGATTATTCATCTCGTGGAAGCGGCACAGGCAAGGAAATCCAGCTATCAGCGCTTTGGCGAAAGATTTGGGAAATATTATACCCCTTCAATGTTTGCCCTGGCCTTTGCTGTGGCGGTCGTTCCTCCCTTGTTGATAGGTGGATTTTCTTATTGGTTCTATAGGGGATTGGTGATGCTTGTTGTATCGTGTTCTTGTGGTATTGCCCTTTCAGTTCCGGTTGCAGTGATTGCGGCTATTGGGAATGCGGCCCGACACGGAGTTTTGATAAAGGGCGGGATTTATTTAGAACTAGCTGAAAAGCTGAAGGTCATCGCATTCGATAAGACAGGAACCATTACCATTGGTAAACCAGCAGTTACTGATACCATACCAATGAATAATCAAAGAGAGGAAACAATACTCCAGTTAGCAGCCAGTATCGAGAGCCATTCAGAGCACCCTCTGGGAGAAACTATTGTAAGTTATGCAAAGGAAAGAGGATTAAATCTTCAGACAGTGGACACCTTTGAATCACTGCCTGGAATGGGTGTAAAGGCAAGAATCGGCATCTGCGAATACTTTATTGGTAACAAACGGCTCTTTTTGCAACTCTTAACCCCTGGCGCAGCGAGCTGCAATCAATTGACCACCCCTGTTTCCCCTCCTTCGCAAGGAGGGGATGAAGGGGAGGTAAAAAACCCGCAAAAAATAGACAAAATCCTCGCTCAAATCTCTGAGTTAGAGAAACAGGGTAAAACGGTCGTGTTATTAGGCTCAGAAAAGGGGATTCTGGGAATTATTGCAGTAGCCGATAAGGTCAGGATGGAGGCCAAAAATGTCATTCAGACATTAAAGAAGAGAGGGATCGAAAGGGTTATTATGCTTACCGGGGATAACGAAGGGACAGCGGAAACCATTGCAAGAGAAGTTGGTGTTGATGAACATTATGCAAAGTTGCTCCCGGAGGATAAAGTAGCGGCTGTGAAAAAACTAAAGGAGAAATATTCTTACATTGCCATGGTGGGAGACGGGGTCAATGACGCCCCCGCTATGGCTGAGGCAAATGCAGGGATTGCCATGGGAGCCGCAGGCACTGATATAGCGATAGAGACCAGCGATATTGTACTCATGTCGGATGATCTGACAAAGATTCCTTATATCATTACCTTGAGCCGAAGGGCAGTAAGAAATATCCGTCAAAATATCATCGTCTCACTCCTTATCATTGCCTTCCTGGTACCAGCAGCCGTTTGTGGATGGATTGACCTTGTACCTGGGCTTCTGATAAATGAGATAGGTGGATTAATTGTAATAGCAAACGGACTGAGACTTTTGAGATAATAAAACAAGTTGATTTAAGGATGGGTGAAGCGGAGCGCACCCAACAAAAAATGGTAGTGATGGGTTCGCTCTGCTTAACCCATGTCTACTTTCTCTTACGGTAACAAAAATATGAAAAATTTAATAACCAGTTTTAAAAGTATAGTAGCAATTGGCATTGTCGTTATCGTGGGAATTGTTCTGGCGTTTGTTATTCTCCGGATGGAAAAAACAACGGTTAGTGATTCTCATGAGGAAACTGAATCAAAACATGAGGAAGATAGTCAGGTGAAGGGACCTCATGGCGGCAGATTGTTATCAGAGGAAGACTTTCAGATTGAGATGACAATCTATGAACGGGGTGTTCCTCCACAGTTCAGAGTCTATGCATTTGATAGAGGAAAATTAGTTAACCCTGACGAGGTTAAACTGACCATAGAATTACATAGGCTCGGTGGCAGAGTAGACGTAATTAACTTCCAAAGAGAAGGTGATTATCTTCGCGGTGACAAGGTTATTGAAGAGCCGCACTCTTTTGATGTTACAGTATTAGCGGAACACAAAGGCAAGACTTATCACTGGGAATATTCACAGATAGAGGGGAGGGTTGAACTGACTCCTGAGGCAGTGCAAAACGCGGGGATCGTTATTGAGACTGCCGGACTAGTTCAGATGAAAACCGTCCTTGAGCTTCCAGGCGAGATCGAGCTCAATGCTGATAAGGTGGTGCATGTCGTACCCAGGGTCTCAGGGGTAGTAACGGAGGTGTACAAAAATCTTGGTGACACGGTCAAGCATGGTGAAGTTATTGCCGTTCTTGAAAGCCGGGAAGTAGCGGAACTAAAGAGCGCATATATGGCCTCTATTAAACGAGTAGAACTGGCTCGAGCGACATTTGACAGGAAAGAGCGCCTTTGGAAAGAGAAAATTTCCTCTGAAAAGGACTATCTCGCCAGTCGCCAGGCATTGGCAGAGGAGGAGATAAATCTGCAAGCGGCTACGCAAAAATTGCTGGCATTAGGATTTTCCCAAACTGATTTGAACAGCATCACAGAGATGAAGGGGAGGTGGCTCACACGTTATGAGCTAAAAGCCCAATTCGATGGTACGGTCATTAAAAAAAATATTGCTATTGGAGAATCTATAAAAGAGGATGCCGATATCTTTGCCATCGCTGATTTATCAACGGTTTGGGTAGGTGTCACGGTGTATGCTAAAGACTTAAACGTGGTCAAGGTTGGACAAAACGTTACGGTAAGGTCTAAGGTATTAGGTCTGGAAGCAGATGGTGTATTGGAATACCTTGGTCCACTTGTCGGCGAACAAACAAGAACCGCGAGGGGAAGGGTTGTAGTGCAGAATCTAGAGGGGCGTTGGCTACCCGGTCTCTTTGTGACGGTTGAAATCGTGCAGGAAGAAGTATCAGTGCCGGTGGCAGTACCTGTGGATGCATTACAAACCTACCGTGATTGGTCTGTAGTGTTTGTGCAATACGGCGACTTGTTTGAGGTTCGTCCATTGGAGTTGGGGCGAAACGATGGGCGATGGGTAGAGGTGTTACACGGTCTCTTACCGGGCGAGAGGTATGTTGCACGCAACAGTTTTATCCTGAAGGCTGATTTAGGCAAGGCAGGAGCAACACATGAGCATTAATTAGAAAAAGATAAAATGTAATATTCACCACAAAGACACAAAGGGCGCAAAGGAGACCTATAGTGATAAAATACTGAAAAAAGAGAGTAGCAATAGAAACAAGAGACAGGGATGAGTAACTCTTGCCCCTTATCCCTTCTTCGGTACTTAAAGTTTTGCGTTCTCTGCGCCTTTGTGGTTAGTTGAATTTTTATAAAAAAGAGGTCAATAATGCTCGAAAAAATTTTAAAATTTTCAATCCGTAGGCGATGGGTAGTCCTTATGGCAACTCTGGCAGTTGCAGTTCTAGGTATATATAACTACCAAAAAGTCCCCATCGATGCCATCCCTGATATAACCAACGTCCAGGTACAGATTAATACGGAGGCGCCTGGATACTCTCCGTTTGAGATCGAACAACGCATTACCTTTCCCATAGAAATGGCAATGGCAGGTATACCAAGATTGACAGAAACACGCTCTCTATCCCGTTATGGACTTTCCCAGGTTACGGTTATCTTCCAGGATGGAACGGATATTTACTTTGCACGCCAACTGATAAACGAACGCATCCAGGAAATCAAAGGGAAACTCCCGCCTGCTATTGAACCGATTATGGGACCTATTGCAACCGGCCTTGGCGAGATCTTCATGTGGACTGTCGAGCCTAAAATCGGCGCTTTGAAGCAGGATGGAATACCTTTCACATCTACCGATCTGAGAACCATTCAAGACTGGGTTGTCAGACCTCAGTTACGCAATATTCCTGGAGTTACCGATGTAAACACCATTGGCGGCTATGAAAAACAATATCATGTAACTCCTTATCCTGACAAACTGATTGCCTACGGTTTGTCATTCCACGACGTTCTTCAAGCCCTTGCCAGGAACAATGCCAATGTAGGTGCTGGGTATATCGAACATAGCGGAGAACAGTATTTGATTAGGGCCCCAGGACAGGTGTCCGATATTGAGGATATCCGGCATATTATCATTGGCAGCCACAAAGGAGTTCCAATTTATATCAAGGATGTAGCAGAGGTCTTGCTTGGGAAGGAACTCCGTACAGGCGCTGCCACGGAAAATGGGAAAGAGGTTGTTCTGGGAACGGTCTTCATGCTCATAGGTGAAAATAGCCGGACAGTCGCCAGGAAGGTTTCGGACAAGATGGTAGAAATTAACCGCACACTACCGGAAGGAATCGTTGCCAAAACCATATACGACCGCACAACACTTGTAGATGCCACCGTCAAAACCGTTAAAAAGAATCTGGTTGAAGGCGCTTTCCTTGTCATAGCTGTCCTGTTTCTCTTTTTAGGTAATATTCGTGCTGCGATCATAACCGCTCTGGTTATTCCATTATCCATGTTATTCACCATTACCGGGATGGTAAGCAATAATGTGAGTGCAAACCTGATGAGCCTGGGAGCGCTTGATTTTGGAATCATTGTTGATGGCGCTGTAATAATTGTTGAAAATTGCATTCGCAGGCTATCGGAAGAACAACATAAGCTTGGACGAATACTTACCCGTGTAGAGCGGTTCGAAGTTGTATTTGACGCATCGAAAGAGGTGCGAAAAGCGACTATGTTTGGTGAACTGATTATCATGATCGTCTATTTACCCATTTTGAGCATGAGAGGAATCGAGGGCAAGATGTTTTACCCTATGGGATTCACGGTGATTGTTGCCCTGATCGGAGCAATGATCCTTTCTGTAACCTTTGTTCCTGCCGCTGTGGCGTTATTCTTTTCGGGGAGACTTTCTGAAAAAGAAAACATCCTCATGCGATTGGCTAAGAAGGGATATACTCCTATCCTGAATCTGGCCATGCATAATCGAGTATTCGTTATTACTACGGCAAGTGTGCTTGTTATCCTCAGTGGACTTTTAGCAACACGGATGGGGAGTGAATTCTTGCCGAGTTTAGATGAGGGAGATCTCCTCATACACGCACTCCGCATCCCGGGAACTAGTCTGTCACAGGCAGTGGAAATGCAGCACGTCCTTGAGAAGAAGATAAAAGAATTTTCTGAGGTGGATAACGTCTTTTCTAAAATAGGAACGGCGGAGATTGCAACAGACCCTATGCCGCCAAGCGTTGCCGATACCTTTGTAATGCTCAAGCCCAGGTCAAGCTGGCCAAAGCCGCATAGGCCAAAAGACGATTTGATACACGATCTTGAGGAGCATCTGAAAAAGATACCCGGAAATAATTATGAATTTACACAACCTATCCAGATGCGTTTCAATGAACTTATTGCAGGGGTGCGCAGCGACCTGGCAGTAAAGGTATTTGGCGACGACATGGAAGCCCTCCATGAAACGGGTGGGAAAATATCCAAAATTCTTGAAAAAATCCAGGGGGCATCAGACGTTAAAGTGGAGCAGGTAACAGGACTGCCGGTACTAACAATCCAGATGAACCGTAAAGAAATGTCCCGATATGGCCTTAATGTTTCTGATGTGCAGGATGTAATAGAGATAGCGATAGGGGGAAAGAGTGCTGGCAAAGTCTTTGAAGGTGACCGGCGGTTTGAACTCCTGGTCCGCTTACCAGAGAATATGCGAAGTAATATAGAAGCGCTCAAGCGATTACCGATTCCGTTGCCTAATACCGGAGGCGCTTCAAATGCGGGCTTATTACCGGCAACATATTTAAAGGAGATCAAGCGACCCGGCTACATAACGCTTGGCTCTATCGCAGAATTTACTATCAAACCAGGTCCTAATCAAATTAGCAGGGAAAATGGTAAGCGAAGGGTTGTTGTGACGGCAAACGTGCGCGGCCGTGACATAGGTTCGTTTGTGAAAGAGGCAGAAAAGAAGATCAAACAGGATGTTACCATACCCGCTAACTACTGGATGTCCTGGGGTGGACAGTTTGAACAGATGATTTCTGCCAGAAAGCGATTACAAATTGTTGCCCCAATAACCCTTTTACTAATCTTTCTTTTGTTGTTTACTACCTTTGGCTCTATAAAAGACGCCATTCTGGTGTTTACAGGTGTGCCTCTTGCCCTTACTGGGGGGGTTGCGGCGCTCTGGCTTCGGGATATTCCATTGTCGATATCGGCAGGCGTTGGGTTCATTGCACTCTCCGGCGTGGCAGTATTAAACGGACTTGTCATGATCTCATTTATCAATAAACTGCGGACAGAAGGTAATCACCTGGATACAGCTATCCTTCAGGGTTCCATTACACGTCTGCGCCCGGTACTTATGACCGCACTTGTTGCATCGCTGGGGTTTCTGCCAATGGCCCTGGCTACCGGAACCGGGGCAGAAGTACAGCGTCCGCTTGCCACGGTGGTAATCGGCGGAATCCTCTCGTCAACCGCCCTCACATTACTTGTGCTTCCCGTGCTCTATCGTATCTTTCATCGTACAGATAGGGATTGATAATAAATAATCTGAACAGTTTGTTGTCCGACACTTCGACAGGCTCAGTACAAGCACTGTCAGGGCTAAAGCCCATTTCAGACTTCGTCGTGAGCTCAGTCGAACGATAAGACTGTCACTAACCCCAGCCTTAAGGCTGGGGTTGGTGGATACGCGTCATACCGGGGCTTTAGCCCTGATGGGCACAGCAACATGAAGTTGTTCATGTTATTTATTGTCAATCCCATAGTGCCGAAAAGGTATCCTGAAAAAATAACACCCTCCCTTAGTTCCTCCCATCAAGGGCAATGTCATGAATTAATGGGGAGAGAGCTTTTCTCTTTGAGGTAAAGCCCGAAGGGCTGACAGAGTATAGCCCTGGGATTAGGAGTTAATAATATTTTAGCCCTGAAAGGGCGAAATATTAAAAATTCTAAAGTCCTTGATATTAGGCTGGTTTCCTGTTTTACCTATCCTTTTGGATTGATTTTAGCACAAAATTAGTACAAATTATGACACAAGAATTTGCTAAAACACCTATTATCGGCCAACAAGGAGAGATTCGCTCCCGTTCATTCCTCAGAAAAAACCAAAAAAAAGCTTGCATTCTTCTTCATTTTTGTATTATCATCCTTTTGAAAGGAAAAGCAATTTCCTATCATCTCATCTTGACTTCGCCGAGGAGGGAAGACCATGCAGGAAGCTCGCTCCGCAACAACAAGTTCGAACATGACCATCAAATGTCCATCAGACAAGTCGGAAACGGACAGGAAGCCGAAACTCATGGACCGTCTTTGTGAAGCCCTCCGCTCTCGTCTTTCGCCATTCTTTCGCCACCCATCTTTTGGAATCAGGTTATGACATTAGGACTATTCAAGAATTGTTGGGACACAAGGATGTTAAAACTACTATGATTTACACGCATGTGCTGAATTACGGTCCAAAAGGAGTGAGAAGTCCAATTGATGAACCAAAAACGGTGTCTTATACTGATCAGTCTAAGACACCTGCTTTTCATAACAATTCTGCGCAACATAAAGGAGGTAAATGAGATAATGAGATTTTTATATCCAAAATACCGGCGTAATAGA
>JANLHY010000637.1 GCA_024653795.1 Candidatus Brocadiaceae bacterium
AAAAAAGTAGGGGCAGACGGCGCCCTGCTTATTACCCCTTACTGTAATAAACCCACGCCTGAAGGACTCTATCGGCATTACAAACTCATAGCGGAGGAGGTGGATATCCCCATCGTAATATACAACGTCCCATCAAGGACGGGTATTTCCATTTTACCGGAGACGGTGGCAAGGCTTGCAGAAATTAAAAATATTATTGGAATAAAAGAGTCCAGCGGAAATATTGACCAAGCGACCCAGATATTACAATTGTGCAATATAACCGTCCTTTCCGGCGATGATTCACTTACCCTGCCTATTATGTCCGTGGGGGGAAAAGGGGTGATATCGGTAGTAGCAAATATTGTCCCTGCGGATACAGCCGCTTTAACCCGTTATTGTTTAGATGGCAATTTTGAAGCAGCCAGGAAATGCCACCACAAACTTTTTCCTCTGTGCAAGGGTATGTTTATCGAAACCAATCCAATTCCAGTAAAAACTGCCATGAAGTTGCTGGGGAGAATAAACGGGGAGATGCGGTTGCCGCTTTGCGATATGACGAAGGAACATGAGAACCAATTAGTCAATATATTGAAGAATTATGGCCTAATGCCTTAAAGAGAAATCCAAAACGAAATCGTTCGACTGAGTGCTCACGACGAAATCCAAAATTCGAAAATGTCAGTTAAGAATTTTTTGTATTCGTTTCGGATTTCGATATTTGAATTTCGGATTTTAAGAGATATTTTAAAAAAGGAGTTTTATTTTGATAGACAAAAAAAAGATTATAGAATCCGTTCGTTTATTTTTAGAGGCTATCGGTGACGATCCTAAACGTGAAGGCCTTTTGGAAACACCCGAACGGGTTGCCGATATGTGTGAAGAAATATATGCAGGTATCGGGCAGGACTCGCACACGGAGATCAAGGTATTAAAATCTGAAAAGTACGATGAAATTGTACTCTTAAAAGACATCCCCTTTTATTCAATGTGTGAGCATCACCTCCTCCCTTTTAGTGGTGTTGCGCACGTAGCCTATATTCCCCAGGGGAACCGGGTAACGGGGATTAGTAAACTGGCAAGGGTTGTTGAAATAGAGGCAAAGCGACTGCAAGTCCAGGAAAGACTTACCACAGATATTGCAGAATCCATCATGAAGGCATTAAAACCCAAAGGGGTGCTTGCTATTATTGAGGCTGAACATCTCTGCATGACCATGAGGGGTATTAAAAAACCGGGCACAAGGGTGCAGACCTCGGTGGTGCGCGGTATCTTTCGTGATAACCCGGCAACCCGCGCAGAGGCCATGTCGCTTATCAAAGGACATTAGTGTCTTCCTAAAATTATTTTGACACTTTTAGCAAAAATTTACGACTTACGAATTACGATTTGAGATTTAAAAAAAACGTAAATTCCCATCAAAGAACTCTTCCGACTTGTTCGGGTTGGGAATCTTTATCTGCGAAATCTGTGGTTCCAAATGTTCTTCCCGTGTTGTTCTATTATTTAGAAAATATCCTCCATGACGAAAACGGTATCGAATAAGAGAAAACCTATAGTTAGTGGCGCCTATTTACCTATCGCCTTATGCATGGTTTTGTGCCTGGGGGGTGTTTCCTTTGGTAGTGAGAGTAACCCTACGGTACAGAAACCATCCGCAACATCTCAAACACCGCCGGCAAGTATCGAAATGGTATCAAATTTGAAATTTCTCAGCCTAAGCCTGAAGGATAGCATCGTCCATGCCCTGCGCAATAATTTCGATATCGAGCTATCAAAATTGAATTCGAAGCTAAATGATTATAACATCACGATAGAAAAAGCGAAGTATGATCCTACAATGAAATTAGAAGGCAAGATCGAAAATGATGACGTACCCATTAATAGCAGACTGGTCGGTGGTCTGGGAGTAACTTCTATAAGTCCTTTTGTTGAACGGGGAAAGACGGCCGATGCTGTGATTCAGTCGATGATTCCCACGGGTGCAACTATATCCTTGGAATATAACATGTTCAGAGATTTTGTAGATCCCAACGCTTTTCGGTTACTGAATCCTTCATATACAAATTATGTGGAGGCAAAGATTACACAGCCTTTGTTAAAAGGCGCTGGTTGGTTTTATAACAGGAGCCTCATCTATATTGCCCGAAACAACAAAAAGATCTCTCTGGCTCAATTCAAAAGTAAGGCAATAGAAATTTCCAATGCTGCTCAGGAAGCATACTGGAATCTTGTGAAGGCAATCGAGGATTTAAAGGTGGCAAATAAATCCAAGGAACGCGCAGAAGACTTGTTGAGAAAGAACAAGATACAGGTAGAGACTGGCACCCTTGCGCCTATCGAGATCATTGATGCAGAAGCCGGTGTGGCATCGAGGGTCGAGGCAATAATTTCCGCGGAAAATGCGGTTAAGGATAAAGAGGACGAACTCAAAAAGATCATGAATTTTGCTGACACTGATATTATTTCCGATGCCGCCGTCATCCCAACCGATAAGCCGGACTTTATACCAAAAAAGGTTGAACTAAAGGATACCATCAGAATAGCCATGGGGAAACGTCCTGAATTACTGGAATTGCAGCTTGAGACAGAAAATGCAGACATGCAGACCAGGAGGCGAAAGAATGAGTTGTATCCTGCGCTTGATTTTACGGCCGGCGTGCGTTACACAGGACTTGGGGAAGACATAGGAGATTCCAACGACTCTACATTTTCAGAGAAATTTCAGGGAGAGTTTTTTGCGCTCGCATTAGAGATACCATTGGGAAACAGGTCGGCAAGGAGTGAATATAATAAGTCGAAACTCACGAAACAACAGGCCGGTTTAAATGTCAAAAAAAAGGAACTGGATATTGTCGTAGAGGTAAGGAAATCCGTTCGTCAAGTGATGACCAACATCGAAAGGGTCAACGCCACAAGAAAGGCCAGGGAATTGGCGCAAAAAAGGTTAGAGGTTGAGGAAAAAAAGTACCGTGTAGGAAGGTCTACAAGTCTTGAAATCCTGCGTGCACAGGAGGATTTAGCTACTGCGGAGGGTAATGAAGCAAAGGCAATTATCGATTATGAGATATCGTTAGGAAATTTGGAGAAGGCTAAGGGAACAATCCTGGACGCTTATGATATCAAGCTGGAAGAAGAGGAGACTAAAACCTGAAGTCCTAACACGTAAGACTGTGTTTTTTTTCTATAGTGAACGACTTAAATGAATCCCCCTAAACCCCCCTTTGGCAAAAGGGGGACTAAGGGATTGACAATAAATAATCTGAACAAGTTTGTTGTCCGATACTTTGAAGATATTGTTTACTTATTATTGTCGCTGACTATAATATGTATTAGTATTCTTTCAGTCCAATTGTCTGCAATTCCTTCAATCTTTGCATACGATGCTGCTTTCTTTCTTTAGCT
>JANLHY010000638.1 GCA_024653795.1 Candidatus Brocadiaceae bacterium
GTTGGATTAAGCATAGGTGCAGATGTTCTCTCTGATCCTGAACGGTGCAAACAAAATTTTGGCGTAGACGTTAACAGGGCAGGAGTACTTCCTGTGCAGCTTATATACACGAATACAGGAAAACATGTTTACAACATCCAACGCGGGCAGGTATTTGCAGTAGATTATGATAACAATATGTGGCAGGCACTGACCACTGAACAGGCGACAGGCAGGATCGCCGGATCAGAGGTTGGACAGGATTTAGTGAGAGGCGCTGGAAAAGGTGCGTTGATAGGCGGCGCCGGTGGCGCGGCATTGGGCGCTGCATTGGGTGCGGCAATGGGAGATGCTGGAAAGGGAGCTATGATTGGCGCCGCCGCAGGCGGCATTGGCGGTGGCGCCTATGGTGCTGTACATGAAAAGAGTAAGGTGGAGCAGATAGTAAATCGGGATGTAATGTCCAAGTCGCTCCAGGATCAGCAGGTAGCGCCAGGTTACACGGTCAATGGGTTCATCTTCTTACCCAAGGGAAATTACCATCGGATAGAAATCAATGTGTTTGATACAACGGGACAACAATCCGTAAAATATACTATTACCCCGCAAGGCTCATTCTGAAATTTGAAATTAAACAAAACAACCACTGGGGGGGGAAATAGGGACAGACACTATTTGACAAATGCATAATTTTCTAATAATGATGAGAGTTATCCGGATTGTCGTATATTCACCAGCATCTGTATTATGGTATCGATTCGCTGGTTGAGCTGACTCATTTCACCGCGTAGTTGTCCAATTTCACCTCTTAGCTGGCCAATTTCATTTTTCACTTCATTTCTGAATTGATTCATTTCATTTCTTACATTTCCTATATCAGTATCTATCTTTTGAATAAGATACCTGAAATCGTCTTCTTGTTTCTTTTTGATGTCACTTGCAAGAGTGATTATATCTTCTGTTTTTTCTTCAACCACCTGATATATCATTTCAAGTGTTACCTTCTTCAGCGCAGATTTTATGAGTTCTTTCATGTCTTTTATCCTTTTAAAAAACTAAACTATTATGACCGACTTAAGTATCCTACCATTAAATGTTTTTTTGTCAAGGTATTCATCTAAAAAACTAAAGGCACAGATAGTTGCCTTCCATCTGTTAAAGCAATCCACATATTTTCTTTATCAAACCAAATTTTGTTGCATTTGCTTCAAATGATAAAGTGTTCATTCCATTTATCTTCTGTTAATTGACTATTGTCTCCTATTACTTTTCTGCATTCGTTCAATTCTCGGACAGCCTGGAAAGATGTAACCCCATTACTTCCTTCCTCGTGTAAAGCACCTTGACGATATCCTATTTAAATTGTATAATTCGTAAGCATAGGGATTGGAAATTAATGTACTTCTTACTTAATCGATGGAGGAAGATATGAGAAATAAGGTATTTATTTTTGTATTATCAGCAATTGTTTGCGCTGGTGGGTGTGAAACCTATCAGTCAAGACCGGTTCCTGTTAGGCCGGCTTCATCGTA
>JANLHY010000003.1 GCA_024653795.1 Candidatus Brocadiaceae bacterium
TAATATCCGACAAATATCATAGCTATAGTGAATAATAAGATAATGAAAGGTGTCCTCTTCATGCTAACGCTCCCTTATTTTCTACAAATTGCAACTGACAGGCATCCGTAGGCATTATTTCTTCTTTCTGATACCCACAATTTGGGCAAGTAATTATTGATTGTAAGATTGTCTTTCTTCCC
Source organism: Candidatus Brocadiaceae bacterium (assembly GCA_024653795.1). Lineage (GTDB taxonomy): Bacteria > Planctomycetota > Brocadiia > Brocadiales > Brocadiaceae > Wunengus. The sequence goes on from JANLHY010000003.1 coordinate 183, forward strand.
AATTTTCACTGAATGATTTTGATTACCAAAGGAAAACTTTCTGGTTTTTCCCTTCACTCATTACCAGATAAAATGCTGTGCAATTTTATAACCGCACCTCTTTCCCCTTTTCATAAGGGATAAAGGATGTCTTCTACAAAATTGTAATTACCATTTTAATTCCATGTAAAAACGACACGAGAGTCAAATCTTCAGAAGGTAATGACCTACCAGGCTATGGCGTTCGTAAGAAAGCAAATAAACATGGATTAAATTCGGATTATTAATATCTCTATGAAGCACAGGCCCATCGATAGCCACCTCATGGTGATTAATCCATTTGTCATGTGAATCCAGGAGTACACTGAAATAAGGGCTCTTATCGGGTGGATTCCGTTCCAGGTTTTGATAGCTTAAGAAGAACGGAGGAACACCTATTCCCATGGGCATGTATAACCCCTGTGGATAATCCTCAACAGGAAGTTGGGGAAGCCGGTTCAGCTTAAACCCGCTGATAAAAAATCTGTTTATTTCAGAAGTTTTTGAATCTTTAAAAACCATCTCAATTTCCTGTAAGACTTCTTCCGATGCTGGTGATTGAATGTCCCTGAGTATCGTTTTTTTGAACTCTGCAATCTTCCAATACTCACTCTTCCAGGCTTTTTAAGATCTGTACAAATTCCCTGGCATTGACAAAACCGGTAATCGTCTTATCCTTGAGTACATTTCCATCCCTGTCGACAAACACGATAGTAGGCAAACCAACGACTCCATACTTGTCCCAAAGTTGTTTAATCTTTGGATCGTTACTATTAGTGCAATCAATCTTAACATTCACAAATCTCTTTGATTCCTTGATCACTTCCGGATCGATATACGTAAGCTTCTCGAACTCCATACAGGCCGCACACCACGACGCATAAAAATCAATCATCGCCACCTTACTACTTGCCTTGGCCTGCCTGAGTCCTTCCTCCTCACTCATCACCCAATCGATCTTCTCCTGAGCAGCTACGGACTGACCAGGAGTTGTGGTCGAGAATGGGGGTAGAATAAATCCCTTGATCACGAGATGTCCTACAAGAAAGTAAGCCCCAAAGATAAAGGCTATAAGGCCGAAGGATCTCTTGGCCCGTTGAAAGGTCGTGCTCTCATGATTCAGTCGGTCGAAACCGCCGGAAAATACCGCAGTAACAATCAAGAATAGGCCCAGGATGATGATAAAGGCGCTCTCTGCGATAATGAACCGCAAATAATACAGCGCCGCACCAATTAAAAGGAGTCCAAATATCCTCTCTACTATTTCCATCCAGCCTCCCGATTTAGGAAGGGCCTTTAGGGCACCTGAAAAGGTGCCTAACACAATCAAAAGCACGCCTATTCCCCAGGCAAATACAAACAACATCCAGAACCCCAGGAATTTATTTCCCGTGCTGGCAATGTAGACCAACAAACTGGCAAGGGCAGGGCCAATGCACGGAGAGGCCACGATCCCCGAAATCAATCCCATGACAAAAACCCCGATGAACCCCTTACCTGTCTTTGTTCCCAGGCGGTCAGAGATAAAGGACGGAATTCGGAGGTAATACACCCCAAACATACTCATAGCAAGCGCGACAAAAACTACCACGACAAAACCTATGACCCAGGGGCTTTGCAATGCCGTACCAAATAATGCCCCGGTAGAGGCGGCTGCCACCCCCATGGCTGAGTATACAATGGATATGCCCAGGACATATATTAGCGACAGGAAGAACGCCTTTAATGGGCTTCTGGCCGCAGTCTGGTCTCCTGCTGCCTGTCCACCGATTACGGCAACGGTAATGGGTATCATAGGGTACACGCACGGAGTAAAACTCAGGCCCACACCTGCCAAAAAAATAATAATTAGGGAAACAAAAATTCCACGACTCTCGATAGTCTTTTGGATACCAGTGGCCTCAGCTTTTTTTTCAGGTTTTGAAACTGTCGGGATTTTTTCTTCTTCCTGTGCTTTTGAAACGCCCAAACCCAAATTGGTTAACTCTACCTGCACAGGTAATGTGAATTCCTCTGCCTTTGGGGCAAAGCAGACTTTATCTGAACACCCTTGATAATGTACCTTGAGTTTTACATCATACGAACCTGCTGGTATGTCCTTTGATACTTGAAGGAACGACTTTACCTGTACTTGCCCTATGTAATCTTCCACTTCTTTCTCAAGGAATTGATCATATCGAATTTTTCCAGATGGAAGTTCGGTGGAAGCTACGGCGAATCTGGCGGTATCTCCGCTTTCTATCTTTACTTGATCCTTGTAAATATGATGATTGGGGGCAATTGTGAAGGTAACTGAAATAGGTACAAGGTCACCAGATGGAATGCGATCCTTTAGTAAAGTCACATTTAAGGTAAATGGAGAAGTTTCTCCAGAGGTGATGAGGGGAAATAAAAGTACAGTGAAAGCAAAAGCAAGTAATCCTCTCACAAGAAAGCCTGTTTTCATGGCGCACTCCCTGTTAAATTTGGACTAAAAATACATTGCGAAAATACTTCTTTATCCTTATGTTAATGAATTTATGTCTTTAATATGAGTTGAGTATCGAGTACCGCCTTTAAGTCCTTCTTCGATTTCACTCCCGCCATTTTATTCACGACCTGCCCATTTTCAAATAACATAATCGTAGGTATTGCTGTGATGCCAAACTTGGCAGGGGTTTGATTATTTCCTTCTGTGTCAAGTTTACAAAATTTTATCTTTCCCTTATATTCCTTTGCCAATTCTCCTATCACAGGTGCTAGTTGTCTACAAGGTCCGCACCATGCTGCCCAAAAGTCAACTAGCACAGGAACGTTTGATTTCACTACCTCCGCATCAAAATTAGCATCGGTAATTACAAACACATCTTCAGACATTATTATCCTCCTTTTAAAATTTTATTTGATAATTAGCACTTACAAAAAGGATTCTTTTTCCATTTTCTAAAAAGCTTAGGGGGTCTGTTATAAATATATTGGAATAGATGTTTATATCTAAACTACTTTATCCTGGATCAGGTCGTTCTGTGCAGGGTTTATTACCAGGACCAGGCAACGGCGCTTTGGTTCCACCTGCAGCTTCCTCTTTGAAAAGGGTATCCACATCTGGATAAGGATATATTGTTAATGCATTGTTTTGCATCAGTCCACCCGTATCTGCAGATGGGCCGTACGTGCTGTAAATTTCTCTTCCTAATATGCGCAGCATTATTGTCAGTTGTCCACGATGATGGGCAGTATGGGCAATTCTTCTTGTCATGATCCAGGCACGAGAGCGTTTGGCATCAAAAAACGGCACTTCTTCTTCCCACCAGGATTTACCTTTTACTTGTAAGGCTGCAAGCCGTTTCCCTGAATCCGCAGCGTAACGTTTCATAAATTCCAAACGTGTTTCCTTTTCTGGCAAAGGGGGAGCGCCAACATTGATTCCCAGCATTTTGGAAAACCAAATATTTTCACTCATGCACTGATGTACCATGTGTTCATGGGCGTTTCTTCCCCGCCTGTCTTTTGGGTTGGGACGCATTAAAATATCTGCATCCTGGAATGTACTCCAGGTACTGAGTGTTTTTATTCGTTCAGTTTCATAGGTATCTACTAAAAATTTATATTCCATGAAATTTTCCATCTTTCCTGATAAATTAGGCCTTCGGCGGCTTTTTACTGTAACCATGTAGTGGCAAGGCGTGCCTTGCCGCTGCATGGTTGTTTTTGAAATTCTTAATGTATCTCTTCATTACTTTAAAAAACTTGTAAAAACATAGTCATTGCTACATTATTATGCCTCCAGGTAGCATCTTTCCTTCTTTATTTACAATTGAACCATACTCAGTGTCACTTACGTAAGTAGTTATCAACACTCTATGTGGCTCTTTCCCTTTATAAAAAGCCTCCTTGTCTGCCACATTTTCCAATTTTCGCTATAATTTCCACTCTGCATTTTATTCCAAAGTTCACCAGCAATAGTATTAGCGATGTTGGTGGAATAATCTTTTTCATGTTCTCTCCTTTTCGCCTTTTGTTATTTTATGCCCACAATCCAGCGACAATTTTAAATTGTCGATGGATTATGGTTATATGTCTTTTATTAGTTTTTTGATGCCGAAAATCCAGCCTTTTCAACGGCCTTTATAATCTCATCAGTCTTTGCCTTTCCTTTCTCAATTATTACAACCGCCTTTCCTTCCTCGTGACTGACCACAGCATCCTTAACGCCCGTGACTTTAAGAAGCGCCGATTTTACGGTCTTGCTGCATGCCCCGCAAGTCATCCCAGTAACCTTTAATTCAATCTGCTCTTCGGTCGTGGACTTACCCTCCGCAAGTTCATAAGGTTTGGGATTAAAAGAAGCTACAATACCCTCTGGCAACGTTACTGCTTTAACCACAGATGCACTTATTACTATTACAAAGGCTACTGGAAGCAGTAAAACATAACCAAAATGTATATACTTGCTTATATTCATCGTTTGTCTCCTCAATAAAGAAAAATGTTTTAAGTAAAATTTTACACCTTTACAAACTATTACATATTATGAGTGGCTTTTGGCCATATCCACCTCCTTACTCTTAAATAAAGTATCTGCAAAATAATTTGATGTTACCCTGATTACTTTAGCTCCTCACAAAAAGGGATTTATAGATTTCACATTAATGACAAACAATAATCATGATTTATTCCAACAAAATAAAAATACTTTACTGCAAAGATATTCATTTTGCCTCCTTTATCGTAGATAATCATAATAAAGGCTGTTCTTTGTGTACTACCACAACATCCTTTTTAGTAACGGTAAACTGTTTGGCATCCTCCTCTAAATTATACCCTATTTGCTTTCCATCCGTTATGCATCAAGCGTTCCAACATCCCTCCAGTATTTTGGTTTATTATCCTTATCGTTAAACATAAACATGGAATTTAATTAACTCACCATAATCCATTTTATTTTTTAAACACGTTGTTGTCGAATTGTTCTACCATAACCTATTCCTTTTTTTGTTTTCCTAAGGCCTTCAACTCGGCAAGCTTGTGTTCAGCCGCAGTAGCCGCTGTAACTCCTTCGCCGATCGCAGTTGCAATTTGCCGGTAGGAATTTTTCCGAATATCACCAACAGCATATAGCCCTTCTATAGCGGTTTCCATATGGATGTTTGTCTCAATATGACACCCGGCATCCACACATAATAAATTGCCTAAAAAACCCGTATTGGGTACACTCCCAATAAATGTAAAAACACCCTCCGTTATGGCAGAATCGCCGCCCCCAACCACCACCACATCTTTACCCCTAAAGAAGGCCCCATCGCAGGTCGCACAATAACTAACACCTTTCCCATAAAACTCTTTTTCACCAGGTACACCCAATTTTTTAGGCTCTGCGCCAGATGCTAAAATAACCACATGGCTTGCATAAGCATCAATATCGGTCGTCACGACCTTTAAACCGTTTTCTAAACTTAATTTCAAGGCCTCTTCGTATCTTATCTCCACACCAAACCGCTTGGCCTGGGCTTCCATGCGCTGTGTCAAATCAACACCACTGATGACTTCAGGAAACCCCGGATAATTTTCAATCTGGTCGGTGCCGACTAACTGCCCACCCAAATATTGTTTTTCAAAGATTACCGTCTTTAATAAGGCACGGCAGGTATAAACCGCAGCAGCGAGGGCGGCAGGCCCTCCTCCGACAATAATCACATCATAATCTTTATTCATATCTCAGCACCTTTACCAGAACACCTCTTCCATCAGGGACATCGGTCCCCTTTGGTTTGGGTATCTCCCGCATAAATAAAATGAAAATTCCTATACAATCAAAATGATCCGACATCCCTGGGTTGCAGCAGTTTTGCCACCAAACCGGTCCAGCCGGTTTGATGAGAAGCGCCAACACCCCTTCCGGTATCGCCATGGAAATACTCGTGAAACAATAGATAATTTCGAAAATGCGGGTCTTTTTGAATTTTTTCGTTGTAACCGAATACAGGCCGATTCCCATCCTTATTCTGCAAGAATATTCGAGTCAGGCGACGCGACAACTCATTGGCAACATCATTGATGGTCATAAAATTCCCTGACCCCGTCGGGCATTCAATCTTGAAATCGTCTCCATAATAGTGATGGAATTTTTGCAGTGACTCGATAATCAAATAATTCATGGGAAACCAAATGGGTCCCCGCCAGTTGGAATTGCCGCCAAACAAACCGGAGTCCGACTCAGCAGGCTGATAAGACACTGAAAATGTATTGTCATTAAAATGTAAGACAAAGGGGTGCTCCAGGTGATAACGGGATAATGCCCGAATCCCGTAATCAGACAAAAACTCACTTTCATCCAACATGCGCTTAAGCAGGTGTTTCATCCGGTGTCCCCGCAGCAGTGAAAGCAGTCTCCGCTCGCCAATACCGGGTTCGTTCCAGTGGGAAATCAGACTTGCCAGGTCAGGCCGGTTTTCCAGAAACCAATCGAGCCGCTTTTTAAACTCCGGGACCTGTTCAAGAAGGTGCGGCTCAAGGGTCTCAACAGCGATATAGAGGAAGTGTTCGAAAAATTTGATTGCCATATCCTGATAGATGGGATTATACGTTGACAATTCCAGGGCAATGCGCATGAGATTCAGACAATACATAGCCATCCAACTCGTTCCATCGGCTTGTTCGATATGACCACCGGTTGGCAATGCCGCACTTCGATCAAAGACGCCAATATTGTCCAATCCCAGAAAGCCCCCCTGGAACAAATTGTGACCATGCTCATCCTTTCTGTTGACCCACCAGGTAAAGTTGAGCAAAAGTTTATGGAAGACGCGTCCCAGGAAATCAATATCACCTTTCCCTTTATTTAGTTTTTTATCAATTTTATAGACACGCCACGTTGCCCACGCATGTACCGGGGGATTCACATCGCCAAATGCCCATTCGTAGGCTGGCAATTGTCCGTTGGGATGCATGTACCATTCGCGGGTGAGTAGTAAAAGCTGCCCTTTGGCAAATTCCGGATCAACCATCACCAGTGACAGGCAATGAAATGCCAAATCCCATGTGGCATACCAGGGGAATTCCCATGTATCAGGCATGGAAATAATGTCTGCGTTGTGAAGATGAACCCATTCATGATTGCGTCCATCCAACCGTTCACGAGGCGGTGGGGGTTGTCCACTGTCTCCCGTTAACCATCGGTTCACATCAAAATAGTAAAATTGTTTTGACCAGAGCATTCCGGCAAATGCCTGGTGCTGCACATTCCTGGCATCTTCCTCTTTGATTTCTGACTGCAGGTCAGCGTAGAATTCATCCGCTTCTTCAATGCTTTGCTGAAACATCTTGTTAAACTTTTTAAAGGGGTTGGACAAGGCGTGACCCGAGAATCTTAAACGAATCAGAATATCTTCCGGAGAAACTTTGGCGTACTCAATAAACACGTCAAAGTACCTATTTTCATCAAATATGCCGGTATCAATAAGTTCATATTCCGGATCATGCTTTCCGCGACGTTGATTTTCATTCACCAGCCCCGTATAGGGGAATTCTTTTTGCGGGTACTTATACAGCATTTTCATATAAGAATGCACTGGGGTATTATCGAGGTAATAATAATATTCCTTCACATCTTCACCATGATTTCCTTCATTCCCCGTCAGGCCAAAGAAGCGTTCTTTCAGGATTGAATCATGGCCGTTCCAGAGGGCAAGGGAAAAGCATATCGTTTGTTTGTCATCACAAAAACCGGCGATTCCCTCTTCTCCCCATCGAAATGCTTTACTCCGTGCGGCATCGTGGGAAACATATTCCCATGCGGTACCCTGGGGACTATAATCTTCCCTGACGGTTCCCCACTGGCGTTCCGTTAAATAGGGACCCCATTTCTTCCACGATTTTTCCCCTCTTTTATCTTCTTCAAGGCGTATTTTTTCGGCATTCATAATTTTCTCCTTTTTATTCGCCTTTCAAATTCCTTAATTTACCGGCTGCTGCACGATCCATGATAAAGAAAAGTCTCCCATTCACCGGGCGGATCAGTTGCGGTGGCAAGCGATCTGGCTCATACCTGCCTTCAATCACATCCTTCAGTATGGAAGCCTTTGACCCTCCAAAAATCAAAAATATGATATTGGCAGCCTGGTTAATAACAGGGACTGTCAGAGTGAGACGGTATGTACCAAACTTTTCAATGTAACTGGCAAAAACCAGATGGTTCTTCTCCGCAAGCACAGCCGTTCCCGGAAATAGCGAAGCCGTATGTCCATCCTCTCCCATACCAAGCAAAATAAGGTCAAAACGGGGCAATTCTTCCGCACCCAAACGAAAAAACATTCTGATCGTTTGTTCATACTCTGTTGCTGCGCGGTTGTGATCCTCCAGCTCTGCCGGCATACGATCAATGTTCTCACCCGGAATCGGTATCTTGCCGATCAGCAACTTGTGAATCATGTGGTAATTACTTTCCGGATGATCCGGAGGAACGCATCGCTCATCTCCCCAGAATAAATGTACTTTCGGCCATAACACCTGTTTTTGGTAACGATCGCTGCCCAGCAGCGTATAAAGGCTTTTGGGAGTTGAGCCGCCGGATAGCGCAGCAGAAAAAAACCCTTTTTGCCGTATCGCTTTTTCTGCCAGATGAATGAACTCTTCAGTTACCAAACGATTTACCTCATCAGGATTTGGTAAAATCCGGATTACCATTCACATTTCCTCCACTCTCGTCCATCCCTTGCCATGAGGTCGTCTGCCTCTGCAGGTCCCCATGTCCCTGCCGCGTAGTTAGGAAATTTTCTTTGTGGCAGCGCTTTCCACACGTCCTGAATTGGGGACACGACGCTCCACCCGGTTTCAATCATATCGTTGCGTTGGAACAAGGTTGCATCCCCCAGCATGCAATCATACAGTAACCTCTCGTAGCCTGTACTGGATGTGCTGCCAAAATAATCCTTGTACTGAAATTTCATATCAACCGTTCCCAGGCGCACGAGCGGCCCGGGTACTTTAGCTCCAAAGTTTAGCGAAATACCTTCGTCTGGCTGAATATGGAGCACCAGTAAGTTTGGTTTCAGCATCTCGACATTGGTTTTTCTAAACAACACAAAGGGGGCACGCTTAAATTGGATAGCAACCTCGGTAACGCGGCAGGGAAGTCGTTTGCCGGTCCGCAGGTAAAACGGCACGTTTGCCCAACGCCAGTTATCAATGTACAGCTTCAGCGCCACAAATGTCTCAGTGGTAGAGTCCGGAGGAACATTTGGTTCTGAACGGTATGCAGGCACTCGCTTGCCGCCAATTGCGCCATCTCCATACTGTCCCCTTACGGTATATTGGAGGACTTCTTCCGGGGATAGAAGCTGAATGGCGCGTAAAATCTTGACCTGTTCATCACGCACGGCATCTGCCTCAAATGAAATGGGTGGTTCCATTGCTGTCAAGGTAACTAACTGAAACATATGGTTCGGCACCATATCACGAAGCGCTCCCGCTTTGTCATAAAAGCCACCACGCTGCCCCACACCAAGGTCCTCTGCAACCGTTATTTGCACATGATCAATGTAGCGCCGGTTCCAGATGGGTTCAAAAATACCATTGGCGAAACGAAAGACCATGATGTTTTGAACCGTTTCTTTACCGAGGTAATGGTCAATGCGATAAATCTGACTTTCTTTCAACACTTCCTTAATTTCACGATTGAGGGCGCGGGCGGATTCTATGTCGTGACCAAAGGGTTTCTCGATGATAACCCTACGCCAGTAATTGTTCTCTTCACGGGTAAGTCCAGCGCTACTGAGTTGTTGGATAATTTGGGAGAAGAAATCAGGCTCCGTCGCAAGGTAATATAGGTAGTTACCTTGAGTGCCTCTCTCTTTGTCCACCTCCACTAACAGGCTCTGAAGCTTCTGATAAGCATTCGCATCCTGGACGTCCCCTGGCAGATAATAGAGCCTCTGGACGAACCAATTCCACAGGTCAGGATCAACCGGACTCGTCGCAAACTCTTTGATGTCATGGGTGATCTTCTCACGGAACGCTTCGTGGCTCATTCCACGTCGGGCAAATCCGACGATGGCAAACTCTTTGGGCATCAAATGCTCTCTTGCCAGGTTATAAAGCGCAGGAATGAGTTTGCGCTTGGCCAGGTCTCCGGAAGCGCCGAAAACGACCATGATGCAGGGGTTACCCGTATGACCCGGTGGTTCACTAACTGCACTCTTTTCATTTGTTCTTTCCATTCTTATTCCCCCTTACCACATGGACAATTTATAACCAAATTATATCGTCTCATAAATAACCATACTCACATTGACGCCATTGCGTTACTTTAATCCTACCTTGTTATCCTACTTCAATGCCTGCTTAACCGCGGATAGCAGTGTATCCAGGCCGGCCTGTACGTGGGCATCCAGATGAACTCGTAATACGCGCCGATCCCGTTCTGCCAATACCTGGAAGTCTCCACGTGCCTGCGCCGTCTTCACAACGCCAAAGGTATACTTCTGCCCCGGTACCGCCAGATCAGTTGCATCATCGCAGGTAATTTGCAAAAAGACACCGCTATTCGGTCCGCCCTTGTAAGCCTGTCCGGTCGAGTGCAAGAAACGTGGTCCAAAGCCCAGACATGTTGCCACGTGCTTACGATCACGGACGGCTTGACGTATCGATTGCAATCGCTCTTCATTGGCCTCATTCATCTCGATATATGCCAGGAGCGCAAAGTAATCACCCGCTTTAATTCGATTCAAATGGGCGCTGAGATAATGAACGAGAGACTTATCACGTCCCGCCAACTGAGTCAGTGATGCAACGTTCTCATCGTTCGTGAACAACTTAATACCACTACCTTCAAAAATTGGTGTTTCCTGCGGGAACGAGCCGGTCTTCTCGTATTCGTCAGTCAGCTTTCGAGTTTCTATTTTACTTGCTTCCACATCCGGCTGGTTGAAGGGGTTGATGCCTATAATTGAGCCTGCCACAGCCGTCGCCACCTCCCACCGGAAGAATTCCTGAGCAATATCGTAAAGGTCACCGATGGAAATACGTACCACTGGATGCCCAATCTGTTCCAGGGCATTAACGGCTTCATCCTGAGATTCATCAGGGGCTGAATCTAATCTTATATAAATGAAGACCCGATCATTGCTATACACATCGGGAGAACCCAATGGCTCACGGTCTACAGGAACAAGCCCTCTCCCTTCCTTGCCAGTTGATTCGGCAAGCAGTTGTTCCAGCCATGCGCCGAAGTCCCGTATGCCGGGCGAGGTTATAATTGTTACTTTGTCACGCTTATTATGAGCAAGTACTCCAAGAATTACACCAAGCACTACCCCAGGATTGTCCTCTGCTGGTAAACATGGTGAACAAGAAATTGCCATATCGCTGGCACGATTCAAGAGTTTCCGCACATCAATTCCCATGATTGCAGCCGGCACCATGCCGAAGGCAGACAGCGCCGAATACCGGCCACCAATACCCGGCACACCAAAGAAAATATGACGAAAGCCATCGCCCTCAGCAACCTTTTGCAGTTTCGAACCAGGATCAGTAATGGCTATAAAACAATCACCTGCATTGCCAGCGACAGCAATCTGCTCCTTTTGACACTTGTTTGTCAGGTACTCGGCTATTAACGTCTTGCCATTGCAGACAATTTGCCTGACCTTCTCAAAAAAGTACTGTTTAAAAATGTTCGGTTCCAGAGTCGTACCTGATTTACTGGATACAATAAACAAGGTATTGGCAAGGTCTACGTTATCTTCCAATGCCTTGATTTGCGCAGGATCCGTTGAATCAAGGACATGAAACTCCGGATAACCTTTCACCTTGCCAAATGTCATTTTCAGAACTTCCGGGCATAGGCTTGATCCTCCCATGCCCAAAAGGAGTGCATGCGAAAATCCAGCTCTTTTCACCTCATCGGCAATATCCTGCAGTTGCTGACTATTTTCCAGTTCACTCTCAATGACATCGAGCCATCCTAGCCAATTCCCCTCGTCTGTTCGTGTCCACAAGGAAGCATCTTGCGCCCAGAGCCTTCTTGTTTTGCTTTTGATTTTCCAGTCTTCGATGGTAGCTTTGACCTTGACGAGAAGATCATCCGGGAGGGTATAGGTCTGGAGGTTGACCTTTGCACTACTTACCTTTTTGCACCTCGTGTCCAATGCGTTTAACAATTTATCGAAGGCATCGGCAAAGAGGCGTACCCCCTCCCGGAGTAAATTGTCGGTGCATTCTTTCATTGAAATATCTAACTGCTCAAGTGTCTTCATCGTGTTATGTGCGGCTTCAATACTTTCTTCAAGGCTCGCACGGGAACGTCCATGATCCCGGAAGGCTTCAATTGTAGATAATGGCATGGTGTTTACCGTATCTGGCCCGACGAGTTCCTCGGCATACATCACGTCCCGGTACTTCGGATTCTTGGTACTTGTGCTAGCCCACAGGACACGCTGCGTTTGTGCCCCTTTTTCGGCAAGTTTCTGCCATCGATCACCGTGAAAAATCTCTTTATATCGCCGATAGGTAAGCCTGGCGTTGGCAATGGCTACTTT
>JANLHY010000020.1 GCA_024653795.1 Candidatus Brocadiaceae bacterium
TCTAACTCAGTATTAAAAGCAGGATCGTTTTTTGCTTCTAAATAAGCCTTTTCTAGTTGATCTAAAGCGGGCATTATAGTTTCAGGAACAAACTTCCCGCCAAAACGTCCAAAATGTCCCAATTTATCAGGAAAACTAGTTGCCTTACACAAATCCTCATGTTTTTGCACTTTAGATTTTAATGTCGTCGTTCCCATAATCAACACCACCTTTAAATTAAACTCATAAACACAATGAGGGTAGCAAAGTTTTTTCTGCTACCCTCATCGCTTTTGCAATAAAATTTGGTTTCTTACACCAAATTTTTCAGATTAATGCCCATGTGGTTTAACTGGGGCATCAGCATTTGCACGGTGAGGAATATCAGTCCTCATGAACCATTCAACATCTACGTCACCTGGTTTCCTAATCCAACCCGGGAGTAGATCTGAATATTCACCATGCTTCCAAAATGCCTCTGACTTGTGTTCCAAACCAATCTTCTTCTCTATCGCTGCAAATCTTCTTAACTTAGCAGCCTCTGTCTTGATTTCGATTAGCTTTCTATCTGTTTCGAAGGCGCCACCATTTCCATACGTTGCATTGTACATAGACATATGAGCCAACGCCTTATAGGTGTTGCCGACCAGATAGCAAATCATTTCGAGACCCAGACGTTCAAGATTTGAAGTCGCATAGAACCTTGGATCACCGCCTGGTAACAAGCTGAATGTGTAATGGCCGTACCAGTCTGGAGGCGAACCCTCTGGCATTGGATCAACAACACCATCCAGGAAGCAGCCAACGATAATGGCCGCCGCTTCCCGCCACTTCGTGAAGCTCAATCTAACACCGTCATCCATTTCTTTCAATTTATCAGCAGCAAACCTTGGAGAATGACAATCCTGACACTTCCTTATCCACGCATCTCTCTTCGCCTTGTGTTTCGGCGCTCCACGGTCAACTTCGAACATGCCCATATCGCTATAGATTGTTCCAAATTGCTGTGGGTTGTGATTTCCATCTTGCATGTGGCAATAAGCGCACGTTGGAACCCTGTAGTTTCCTTTCTTAGAAGGCTTGCTCCAGTCCATAGTAGCAGATTCGGCTTCATACAGACAACCATGAATAGAAGTGTTGTACATTGCCCATTCATCGTGATCGATACCCATATGACAGAACCTGCAAGCGGTTGGCTTCCTTGCCTCAGCAGGACTAAATACGTGCCTGGTATGGCAACCATCACACCTGTTTTCCGCAATAGCATGGCATTCTGCACATCCTGCAACTTCTTCAGCTGGTTTTCCTACGTGCCATGAAAATTCCAATACGTTTACCGTAAATGCATGGGTGTGTGAACCCAAACCACCAGCCCTATGCTCTGCTGTCTCTTTTGGATGACACTCGCCGCAGTTCTTATATGTTGGCATGAACAACTTCTGGTGATCATTGCCGTGACATTTATCGCAACCGACAGCACCCTCAAATGGCTTTCCATCCTTAATTACAATACCTCTCCTAATTTCGGTATTACCATGAGCACTCTTCTTCCAATCCTTCACAATTGTTGGGGTTTGTACGGTATGACAAAGAACACATTCCTCAGTCTTAAAAACACCTTCGGTTTGGCTGCCTGGCGTCCAATAATGCTCAGGATCATACCAGCGAATCGAAGGTAAGAATTTCAAAAACGACTTATATGGGCCCCGACCATCAACATACTGAGGCGCAGTATATTTTGCTGTCAATCCAAACACATACAATGTTCCATCGTTATCTGGGCCGACTGCCTGACCGAACACCTGTGATGCTACATCCTGAAACGTAGGTCCCTCCGCCTTTGCAATACCATTTCCCATCGTACACGTCAGCAAAGTTACCCCTGCTACCGTGATGGTTGTCCCCACAATCCTGGACAATGGTTTCCTCAAAATTTCAAGCATTACATCTTCTCCTTTCTTTCTTGACACATGCTTTTAAAACTAGAATTATTACCCATGATGTTTATTAAAATCATTGGCAACCGTAGACACAATAAGATTTTTCGACTTGTCAAACCACCCCCTTCCAGCTAATACCATTAGTCATTAATAATTAGAAAGTAGTATTTACACACAAGACAACAAAAAGCTTGTTTATTATACATTTATGGTAAATCTTGTCAAGCACATTTTTATCCATTTTTTTCTTATTTTCAGCGATTTTATAATTCCCAAAACACAAAGAGCCGGGTAGTGAGTAAGAAACCCACATAACCCAGCTCTTCGATTGTTTTCTTCCAGTCCTCCGTCAGCAAGGACATGTTTAAGGT
>JANLHY010000026.1 GCA_024653795.1 Candidatus Brocadiaceae bacterium
CGTATGTTATGAAATGGAAAATGGCTATAGTATACTTTGAATTTCAAATCGATTACGATCTTTTTTTCTCGTATTTCTTTTAAATTTAATCACTTACAACGAATTGCTATTTAAACGTCCGGACAGCAGTGTCAATAAATATAGATTGTTTTGTTGGCTTTCCTGTTTCATATATTAAAAAGAAAACTCCACAAAGGAAACGGTAATGAGCATTATAGACAAGGTGAAGCAATTGATTTCTATTATGAATGAAAATGATTTATCTGAGATTGAAATCCAAGAAGATGCAAATAAAATAAGACTTAAAAAAAGCGAGATTGGATATACTCATACAATCTCACCTGTAGCTACCCCTTCAATACACCCTTCCAAATTAGAACAGGAACCCCCGCCACACGCATTAACAAAGGATAGTGAAAATTTAGTAGAGATTATTTCACCTATGGTAGGAACATTTTACAGAGCCAGCGCTTCTGGCGCAGATCCATGTGTTAATGCAGGAGATTTTGTAAATGAAGAGACTGTTGTCTGTATAATTGAAGCAATGAAAATAATGAATGAAGTGAAAGCTGAAACTGTAGGTGAAATTGTTGAAATTATTGTGAGTGATGGTGAGGCTATAGAATATGGTCAACCACTATTTCGTATTAGACCCTCGACAAAAGAAAATTGATTGGGTATTGTTTATGGAGCGTAATAACTAGCGGATAATTCGAACTATGTTTTCCAGGATAATGATTGCAAATAGAGGCGAGATTGCATTAAGAATTATCAGGGCCTGTCGCGAAATGGGGATAGAAACTGTTGTAATATGTTCAAAGGCCGACGAAAATGCAGCATACTTAAAACAAGCTGATATTACTGTATGTGTTGGTCCTGCCGACGCCGAAAGCAGTTATCTGAATATTCCCAGTATAATCAGCGCTGCCGAGATAACAGATATAGAAGCGATTCATCCAGGATATGGTTTTTTGTCAGAGGTAGGTCATTTTGCAGAGGTATGCGAATCTTCCAACATAGTATTCATAGGTCCTAGATCAGATGTACTGAAAAAACTCGGAAATAAGACTGAGGCAAGAAAACTTGCGATTGCTCATAAAGTTCCGGTAGTTCCTGGTAGTGAATCTGTTATAAAAAGTCAGCAACAAGCGCTGGATGTTGCACACAAGATTGGATATCCAGTAATTATCAAGGCTTCTTCCGGTGGTGGAGGGAGAGGAATGCGTGTAGCGCATAACGATATAAGCCTTGTAAATTCACTGGCAATTGCACAGCGTGAAGCAGAGGCTGCATTTAATGACCCTTCTATCTATATAGAAAAGTACATAGAAGATACGCGTCATGTCGAGGTTCAAATATTTGGTGATAATTACGGTAATATTATTCACTTAGGGGAAAGGGATTGTACCTTGCAGCGCAGGCATCAAAAGCTCATCGAAGAGTCACCTTCTCCTTCCATATCTGAGCGCTTGCGAGAAGACTTATGTAAGGCCGCAACCAAGATTGCAAAGGCTGTAAATTATACAAACGCAGGCACTGTTGAGTTTTTGGTGGATAAGTTGGGTAATTTTTATTTTATAGAAGTAAATACTCGGCTGCAGGTTGAGCATCCTGTTACAGAAATGGTGACAGGTATCGATTTGGTGAAGCAGCAAATAAGGATTGCCTATGGTGAACGATTGAATATAAAACAGAAAAAAATTCATAATCAGGGCGTAGCAATAGAATGTAGGGTTTATGCAGAAGACCCTCACAATGGGTTTAGACCTCAACCTGGAAAGATTACAACATACTATCACCCGGGCGGAAGGGGGGTAAGGGTTGATTCACATGTGCACGCTGGATATGATGTCCCTCCATATTATGATTCTTTAATATCAAAGCTAGTTGTTTACCAAAAAACAAGAGAAGAAGCGATTGCTTGCATGAGAAGGGCATTAAATGAATATGTTATTGAGGGTATTAAAACGACCATCCCATTGAGTTTAGAATTAATAACACATCCTCAATTTGCGAATGGAAATATTAATACAAATTTTGTAGAAAATCTTTTATCAAGAAACTAATAGTAATTTGATTAAGGTATAAGAATTTTTTCTTGACACTATTTTAAAAGCATGTTAACTTATGCGTTCTGAAAATTTGTATTTGTTATTTATTTATTGATACTGGAAAGGAGATTTTAAATGTTCGGTGGCAGGATGATGAGTTTTTTATTAGGAGGTATTGTAGTTTCAGTTTGTTCATTGGGGTTTTCAACTTCTAATATCTCTATTGGCGCAGAATATACAGGCAATAGTGGCTGTAAATGTCATATGGGCAAGGGTTGTTTTGAGGGAGAGGAATATAAAGAAAGATTACATTCCAATACTTGGGAAAAAAGATTAAAAGGGACACCGGATGCTGAAAATCCAGATTGTTTAAAATGCCATGCAACTGCGTACGGTGAGAAGATTGCGGAGGTTGGCAAAAAATATTTACCTAATGTTCAATGCGAGGCATGTCATGGCCCAGGTTCAGAGCAAAAAAAGGTAAAAGAGAACTATCAAGGCAAGGGCAAAGATGCATTTAAAGAATTATTGAAGAAGGACCCACTTATGGCACGAAAAGTACAATACGATGCTGGTTTGATTGTGGCTGGTATCAACGGCTATGCAACGGTAAAAGAGCAGTGCCTGATATGTCATTGGGAAAGTAAGGATGATAAGAATAAGTGCCCAAAAACAGATAAAGTTATGGATTACAAAGACGCTTTTAAGAAAGACGATCACCGTGATGAAGATGAAATTGATGTAGCCATTAAAAAGCTATCTCCGGAAGAAAAAAAGAAATGGGCAGCTATATTGCCAAAGGATGAAATTCTTAATTCACCATTAAAACCAAAGAAAAAAAAGGATT
>JANLHY010000046.1 GCA_024653795.1 Candidatus Brocadiaceae bacterium
AACCATAAGGAAATGTCCAGAAGCCCCATGCCCACAACTATCAGCCCCATTACGGCGCCGCTTCTAAATGCAACCTGGAGTCCCTGGTTCAGGGATTTCCTAGCGCCTTCAGCCGTCCTTGAACTGGCGCTGGTGGCTGTCTTCATTCCAAGGAAACCTGCAAGTCCTGACAGGAAACCGCTGGTTAAGAATGCAAAAGGCACTACCTTTGATTGGGAGTGTAGTCCAAAGGAAATTAAGAGAAGGACAAGAAATGCGCCAATAAAAAATATACCTACGACCTTATATTGCTGCCTCAGGTAGGCATAAGCGCCTTCTCTGACATGGGTGGCTATCGAAATCATTTTTTCGTTCCCCTCAGGCGCCTTCATGACTTCCTTGTAGAACTTTCGTGCATAAAAAAGGGCAAACAGTGCAGCAATCGGCGCAATCCACCACAATTTGGGTATTGAGTGTGGTGTATCTGTCGATGCCTTATGCATCGGGCCTTCCAACTCAAACAAAGGTCTGTCTTTTTGAGTGGATTCGCCAAGTTCAAACATGGGTTTTTCCGCAGTGGTCTTCAGCGCAGTTTGCGCCTGGACATTGCGAGAAAATAATCCCGACTTTGATACCCCAAGGATCAGGATAGTTAGCATCAACAGTATCATTACAATGCTAACACGATTGTTTCTGAAAACAGGTTTAAATTTACGTAAAAAACTATTCATCGACTTGAATTCTTCTCCTTTCTCTTTTCTAACTTTGTTGATATATAACTAAAAAACTGTAATAGTTCACCGCAAAGGGCGCGGAGAACGCCGAGAGATGCGGATTCCTCCCCCTGTCCCCCTCACGGAGGGGGATAAAGGGGGAGGAAAAAACCCGCATAATTTCTCTGTTTATTCTTTAACAAACTCTGCGATCTTAGCGTGCTCTGCGGTGAGCTGAACTGTTACGTTAATTGATTGTTTGGTTTTGAATTTATTATGGAGAGGTAAAATATGGAACAGATTAAAGAAATCAGTATAAACGAAAGTACAGAGACACAATCCCAGATACAATCAGTTCAATTTAGTCAGTTGGCCTCCATGGGCACTGATGGGACTAAAGGTGAAGGCAGACGTAATTTAGGTCTGATTCTTGATATTTCGGTGCCTGTATCGGTTGAGTTGGGTCATACAAATATGCTTATAAAGGACATTCTAGCCTTATCACAGGGATCTATAGTGGAATTAGACAAGGTGGCTGGAACACCTGTTGATCTGTTCGTTCGGGGGAAACTGCTAGCCCAGGGGGAAGTTGTGGTTGTGGATGAAAATTTTGGAGTGAAAATTACAAATATATGCGGTTCAGAAGAATTGGTTAAAAATCTTGGATAATATGTTTGTCCAAAAGTCCTCCCAAGCACAATGGTCGTTTAATATTCCCACGAAAAGTACAAAAAGCCCACGATAAATAACCCCCCGGAATTCCATCAAAATCAAGAAACTTAGATAATTTATAACAGTTCAGCCGGCTCGAAATAAATGCAGAATACAACCCCCTCGCCCCATTTTCTAAGGGGGATTATTTTGTTAGTCCCTCTTAATAAAGGGGGATTTAGGGGGTTGTCACACACACACCCTTTACACAAGCACGTGAACTGTTACCCTGAATGGATGCAAATAACATTATCTTATAACAAATAGAAGCGACGAGGCATATTATTTGCGCAAAGTATAAAGAGTTTTTGGGAGAAAATGAGATGAAAAATAAGCGTTTGATAGTGTTTTTACTTTTCCTGCTATTTGTCTGTAACACGGCGTATTGTGACATTGAACCAGCGCAAAAGGCTGAAAAACCAGGGAGCGCTGCAACAGAATTCGATGGTATAGGAGTTGTTTCACCTTTTAATTTCTCGAAGATTACTAAGGTGCTGGAATCAACAGGGGTCGTAATTGTAATTATAGTTGTTACTGTATTTTTCTTACGCAGGAAATTAGGAATTAAAACGAGTATGAATAGAAGAAAGCGGTACGTCCATATCGTTGATACGGCGTCTTTGGGTTCAAAGAAGCATATTCATTTAATTAAAATACCCGGGAAATTGCTGCTGGTGGGCGCTACTAATGAGCGTATTCAATCGCTTGCAGAAATAACAGAAAAAGAGATTGTAGAATCAATCGATACGGAATCTCAAGGCAGTGAATTTATGAAGTTCTTTAAACGTGCCTATACAGAACGAACATGATTTTTCATGGTAACGCAAGGATAAAAATATGAAAAAAGGGTTATTGATTTTGGTTGTTTGTGGAATGGTGATATCGTTTGGCTGTATGGGTATCGTTGAAGCTGCTGGTGAATCGGCAGGTCCGCTGAACTTAACAATGAGTATCAATAATATGGGAAAGCCTAAAGAGGTAGCCGGCACATTAAAGATTGTGCTCTTCTTAACGGCGCTTTCTTTATTACCAGGGCTGTTATTGACTATGACCGCCTTTACGAGAATCATTATCGTGCTTTCCTTTGTGCGAAAGGCTTTATCGTTTCAAACGCTGCCGCCCAATCAGATACTCATCGGTATTTCACTCTTTCTAACATTTTTTGTTATGGCCCCCGTGTGGAAGCAGGTCAATTCTGAATCGCTCCAGCCATACTTAAAAGAAGAGATCACACAGAATGAGGCATTAACAAGAGGAATTGTGCCATTCCAGAAATTTATGCTAAAACAGACCCGTGAAAAAGATATTGCCCTGTTTGTGAATATTGCAAAGATGGAGAGGCCGCAGTCAGCGAAAGACATTCCTATGCACATATTAATTCCGGCATTTATTACAAGTGAGCTTAAGACTTCATTTCAAATGGGTTTTCTTGTATTTCTTCCATTTCTTGTGATTGATATGGTGGTAGCCTCTGTGCTAACGGCTATGGGGATGTTCATGCTTCCTCCTGTTATGATTTCAATGCCATTTAAATTAATACTTTTTGTTCTGGTGGATGGCTGGCAATTAATTATTCAGTCTTTGATTTCAAGTGTGGCATGAAAAAGATAATAGCTTGATTGTATAGGAATTTTCATTTTATTTATGCGGGTTACAAGGTGGCATGGATTATTCCCCTCTTGGGAGGGGTTAGGGGTGGGTTCCTTGGTCGGGAAATCTCAGTGAATATTTCACGAATTACCGCCTTACCCACCCCTTAATCCCCTCCCAAGAGGGGACTTTCTAACTTGTGCCATTGAAGTGCATTCAACCTTTGATACTTAAGTATTTCTCTGTGTACTCTGTGGTTAGGTTTTGACAATACCAAAAATTACTAAGGGAGTTGGCTATGACAACAGAAGCAGTTATCACAATCGGCAAAGATTTATTACAAACAACGTTTTTCCTTATGGCGCCCATGCTGGGAGTTGCAATGGTGGTTGGTTTGGTGGTAGGCATATTTCAGACAATCTCAAGTATACATGAACAAACAATTACTTTTTTGCCAAAAATGTTTGGAGTTCTTGGGGTATTTTTATTTTGTTTGCCCTGGATGCTGCGCATGATGACCTCCTATACCGTAAATTTATTAGGAAATCTAACAAGATACAGTCAATAATGTCTTACAAAAAATATTTTGACACTTTTAGCAAAAATTTACGATTTACGAGGTACGATGTACGATTTAAATCTCAAATCGTAAATACCCATTCAAGGACTCTTCCGACTCGTTCGGGTTAGGAGTTTATGGAATATCTGATAAGTTTCGTAAATGACTTGCCATTCTTTATGGCTGTATTTTTTCGCATCGGAGGAATGCTTCTTTTTGCCCCTGTCTTCGGCAATGCTCACATTCCTATGCCTGTGCGAATCGCCATTGCCTTGCTGTTTACATTAATTTTATACCCAGGCATAGACAAAAATCAGTCCATGCTGCCCTCTGATATTATTTCGTATGCCTTTATTGTTCTCAAAGAGATAGCGATTGGCGCTGTAGTTGGGTTTGCAGCTTCAATGATTTTTGCGGCCTTTAATATGGCGGGTAATTTAATAAGCAACCAAATGGGGCTTGATATGGCAATGGTTGTTGACCCTTCATCAGAGACGGGAGAGGAAGAGTCAGTTATTTCCGTATTTTATAATATGATTGCCATTTTAATCTTTCTTTTAATTAACGGGCATCATTGGTTTATTAAAACAACTGCACAAAGTTTCTCAATGATTCCACTGGGGAGTTTTAACTATACTACGGTAACACTTATGAAGGTACTTG
>JANLHY010000070.1 GCA_024653795.1 Candidatus Brocadiaceae bacterium
AGAATTACTTCCGTTCCTTCGGCTGTAGTTGAAGATGCCAGGCGGATGTTTTCGGGTAAATCCCCGATGGAAACGCTATCCTCTTCTGTCATTACGATCAACTGTTCAATAGTGTTTTTTAATTCACGGACGTTGCCTGGCCAGTTGTATTGCGTCATTACTGTCATTACTTCCGGAAGCAGAGTTTTTTTCCGTTTATTTTTGCAAAAATTATCGAGAAAATGGTTAATCAAGACAGGAATATCCTCTCGCCTTTCTCGTAGCGGCGGGAGAGGCAGGGTAATTACGTTCAACCGAAAATACAGGTCTTCTCTGAATTTTCCATTTTTTACCTCTCCAGCGAGATTTCTATTGGTAGCCGCAATTATACGGGTATCCACATTAATAGCCTTATTATCACCGACACGCCGAATCTCGCCTGATTGAACAACACGAAGGAGTTTTGCCTGTGTATTAATCGCCAGTTCTCCAATTTCATCTAAAAACAACGTGCCTCCATCCGCAACTTCAAATAAACCCATCCGTAATTCCGTGGCGCCGGTAAATGCCCCTTTAACATGTCCAAAGAGTTCACTCTCCAACAAAGTCTCCTGCAAGGTAGCACAATTAATCACCACAAATGGCTTATCTGCTCGTGTACTGCGCTGATGGATCATCTGAGCAACAAGTTCTTTTCCCGTGCCACTTTCCCCCTGGATTAACACGATAGCATCCGAAGGAGCCGCCTTATCGATCATTTTGTACACAGCATTCATTGCAATGCCGTTGCCAATCATCACAGGAGTTTCACAGGCGTCTTTTACTAATCGCCTGAGGTGGACATTTTCCCGATTTAATTGCCTTTTTTCGAGCGCCCTTTGCAATAGCGCATTCAATTCAGCCAACTGGCATGGCTTTGTAAGATAATCGTAGGCGCCCAGCTTTATGGCTTGAACGGCGCTCTCAATGGAACCTTGACCGGTTAAGACAATGACTTCTGTCGTAGATTCCATTTCTTTCAACCTCTTCAGTGTCTCAATCCCATTCATCGTGGGCATATTCATATCCAATA
>JANLHY010000093.1 GCA_024653795.1 Candidatus Brocadiaceae bacterium
AGAAGGCGGCTCGAAATCGCACGGGCGCTCGCCAGTTCACCCACCATGATACTCCTTGACGAACCGTTCACCGGCGTTGACCCCATTGCCGTCAATGAGGTACAGGACATCGTCTTAAGGCTTAAGAATAAAGGAATTGGGTTGCTCATTACCGACCACAACGTCCGTGAGGCCCTGAGCATAACAAATCGCTCGTACATTATAAACGAAGGCACGGTTGTTGCCAGCGGCACTACCCAGGAAATTCTAAGCAACCCCATTGCACGCCAGTCCTATTTAGGGGATAATTTCCCCACCAGCGAACACCGACTGGCCGATATCAAGACCGGCAACAAAAAGCCGCCAGATGCCGACCGCAGGCCTATCGTTCGGAGAGATACCCCGCGAAAAAAAAGGAAATAGTTTAGATAATACACGCAAGGTAATACTATATAGCCAAAAAAACTGTGATTATCAGGTTTGCCGCATAAACCGAAACATTTCGGTTCAATCGAGGACGATTGAACCAGCAAAGGGAATACAAAATTAGGCTGCCTTCGGCAGCGACTTTTAAGCTCCCCTCTATAGTAAAGGCAATAAGTAAGTAGACATAAAAATATAAGGCATGTCATTCCCGCATGCTTTTAGCGGGAATCCAGACTTGTCCTCGTGTAAACGGGGATGGAACCGCAAATGGAAGTTCGTCCTCGTGTAGACGGGGATTGGCGCTCATTGAGAGGATCAATCCTGATTGGAATGATCCCCGACTCAGATCGGGGACTGGATTCCCGCTAAAAGCATGCGGGAATGACATATAAGGTGTCTCTTATTTATTGCCTTTACTTATAGAAAGAGGGGCTGGGGGTGTGTTGCAAGGTACAGACGCACTGCAGTGCGTCTCTACACACCCCTTTGTCCCCTTTTTTTAGAGGGGAATCATAAAAGATTGAAATTCCTGTACGTTAAATTATGCATCATTCATCTCAATATCCAAGATTGCTGATAGCGGGCACACACAGCGGTGTTGGTAAAACAACCATTACCCTTGGTCTTATGTCCGCATTGAAAGAAAAGGGTTACAACGTTCAGGGGTTTAAGGCCGGGCCTGATTATATCGATCCCTCACATCACACGGCAATTACCGGGAAACCTTCGCGTAATATTGATACATGGCTCATGAACAGAGATGTGTGTCTGGAATTGTTTGAGCATGCTCTGGTAGATTCAAATATGGTATCAGTTCACCCCCCTCCCCTAACCCCTCCCACCAGGGGCGGGGGAAATTTCCACCCCCTGCACCCCCGCCAGCGGGGGACATTCCCTTCCCCTGTCCCCCTCACTGAGGGGGAGAAAGGGGGAGGGGGGAGGTCAGGTGGGGGTGCTGAACTGTTACCAAATTTAGCAGTTATCGAGGGAGTAATGGGACTCTATGACGGCTGCCTGGACGGGAGTGAACTGGGAAGCACAGCGCACCTCGCCAAGATATTAAATGTGCCTGCGATATTGGTAATGGATTCAAAGGGCATGTCGCGCAGCGCAGGCGCTGTGGTATTGGGATATAAAACCTTTGACAGAGATGTAGAAATTCGAGGGATAATTCTTAATAGAGTCAAGAGCGAGCGGCATTATACATCTCTAAAAGAATCTATAGAAGGGAATTGTGGTATTCCTGTGTTAGGGTATTTGCCTTTTAGCGAAGATATAGCACTCCCCGAGCGCCACCTGGGCTTGGTACCATCAATTGAGCAGGAATTTGCGAAGTCCACGTATCAAAAAATTGGGAGTTTGCTGTCAAATACCGTGGATGTTGACAGATTAATCAATATTGCTGCGTCCTCAGAAAGTCTCCCCTCATACCAGAAGACGGTGTTTAGTGGAATAAACGAACGGTTTGATTTCAGGATTGCCGTTGCTGTAGACGAGGCATTTAATTTTTATTACCAGGACAACCTTGACCTGCTGGAGTTGTACGGTATAGAGCTTACTTATTTTAGTCCATTGTATGATAAATATCTGCCATCGGATATTGACGGATTGTACATCGGGGGCGGTTTCCCGGAACTTTACGCCGCTATGCTCGCCGCGAATACTACCATGAAGGAATCCATCCGAAAGGCGCATAAAAATGGTGTGGTTATCTACGGTGAATGCGGGGGGATGATGTACCTGCTTGAACACATGATAGATTTCAAAAACAAGACACACGAGATGTGTGGAATTCTGAAGGGAACAACCCGGATGGAGAACAAGAGACAGGGTTTAGGATACATTACCGTTCAAGCATTGCACGATAATATCTTATGCAAAAAAGGGGAGACGTTCAAAGGCCATGAATTTCATTGGTCGTCGCTGCACGTACCTGAAGGGACGTTATATGCATATGAGATTTCTAAATACGGAGACAATAAACCCAAGCTGGATGGCCTCATTGCCGACCATGTATTGGGTTCTTACACCCATGTCCATTTTGCAAGCGATCCCAGACTGATAAAACATTTTTTGTATACTATTGCAAAGAGGATCTAACTACTCAAATACGGTAGCTTAATTGAGTAACGATAAAATAGTAGGCGTTATTTTATTGAGGGGAACGACCGTTTCTGCGGCGCCCAATTTGATTGCCTCCTTTGGCATACCAAATACCACACAGCTTTCCTCATCCTGTGCTATCGTTTTAGCGCCCGATTCTTTCATCTTCAGGAGACCACCAGCGCCGTCATCGCCCATGCCAGTCATGATTACGCCAACGGCATTGGATCCTGCATATTTTGCGACTGATTCGAACATCACTTCAACGGACGGCCTGTGGCGGCGGACAGGCAGTTCCTGATTCGTTGTAACAAAATATCTGGCGCCGTTTCTTCGTAACTCCATATGATAATTTCCAGGCGCAATCAGCGCCAGGCCTGGAATAATACTATCGCCGTCTTTCGCTTCCCTTACCTCGATAGAGCAAAGAGAATTCAACCGTTCAGCAAATGATTTTGTAAATAATTGAGGCATGTGCTGTACGATCAGTATCCCTGGCGCATTTGGGGGCATTTGCATCAATACCTCCTTGAGCGCCTCAGTTCCCCCTGTGGATGCGCCGATTGCAACAATCTTATGCGTACTGTTAATTAATGCATGACTTGTTTGCGGCTGTCTGGATTCCGGACTTTTCGAATACTCCCTCTTTTTAACCTTGACGTTAGCAGCTTCTTTTATCTTTTCTGCTAACTCGGTAACAATCTCTTCAAGCGTATGCGATACGTCCAATGATGGTTTAGCAACAAAATCCAGTGCGCCTACTTCTAATGCCTTCAATGTCGTTTCGCAGCCGGATTGCGTCAATGAACTGACCATGATTACAGGCAATGGATAATACGCCATCAATCTCTGCAGGAAAGAGATACCGTCCATTCTGGGCATTTCAACGTCCAGGGTTATTACGTCTGGCCTTAAATTTATGATTTTATCTCTGGCAATAAACGGGTCCGGAGCCGTTCCTACTACTTCAATATCGCGGTCTTTACTTAATCCTGTTGATAATATCTTTCTGACTACTGCAGAATCATCTACAATCAACACCTTTATTTTTTTATTCATGACGGCGCTCCTGCTATAAAAAAGGTAATAGTTCATCTATCTTAGACAGGATGAACAGGATTGACATGATAAAAGCTACCTTAAACGTTTAGGAATTTCAATGTTGTAGGGGCAATTCATGAATTGCCCCTACATGCAAACCGAAAAAGTCGCTGCCAAAGGCAGCCTAATTTATCCTGATTATCCTGTTAATCCTGTCAAAAATTAATTTATTTTTGATAAACAGTCGGTTGTACGTAGCGGAATTTATTATTCGTACTTGCAAGACTCTCGGAATGCCCTATAAATAAATACCCATCAGGGGCGAGATGCTTGTAAAACTTTGATACCAGTTCGGACTGTGTTTTTTTGTCAAAGTAAATCATCACATTCCTGCAAAATATGAAGTCGAAGTGTCCCTTAAAGGGAAAGACTTCATGGGTGAGATTAAGTCTTCTAAACACAATCATATTCTTTAAATGATCCTGGACTTGATAGTAATCGCTAAAGCTGCCATTTCCCTTTTTAAAATGCGTATTCAACATTTGAGGGGATATGCCCTTAATTCGGTTTATGAGGTACAGTCCTTGCATTGCCTTTTTTAAAACACGTGTCGACAGGTCTGTTGCCAATATTTTTATATCCCATTCACGGGTCGCTCCAATATGCTCCGACAGGACTATGGAAAGGGTGTAAGGTTCTTCGCCAGTGGAGCATCCGGCGCTCCATATCCGAATCCTTCTCTCCCTCTTTTTCCTTTTATTCTCTAATAAGGCAGGCAGCGCCTTTTTCGACAAGAAATCAAAATGCGCAGGCTCTCTGAAAAACTCCGTCAGGTTGGTAGAGATGCAATCGAGCATCATGACCATTTCTTCACCTGTCGTATCTTCTTCTGTAACGTATTGATAATATTCTTTAAATGAGGTCAACGACCTTTCTCTGAGGCGTTTCATTAAACGGGATTTTACTAATTCTCTTTTTGACGGAGTAAGGTTTATGCCGCTTTCGTCGTATATTAAGCGTTGAAACAAACCAAATTCCTTGTCATTGATATCAATTTCAATCATGAAGTTCTCCTATTGTATATTTGGTAACAGTTCACCGCAAAGGCGCAAAGAGCGCAAAGGGTAACAGTTTAGTTCAAGGCTGGTTCAATCTTGCAGATTGAACCACAAATTTGAACGGTACTTTAAAGCTTGAACTTGTGCTGTGAGACGAAATCATGCCAAATGTTTCGGTTCAATCGAGGACGATTGAACCAGCGATAGAACTGCTAAAACCGATTCAATGGCTAAATGGTTGGATAGTTGGATGGTTTTTAGCCATTTAGCCATTATTAATACAAAATAACTCTTTTTGGTTGCGGCTACGCTGCGCTAGGTAATGTATCCATTGCCTACTGCCTACTGCCTACCGCCTACTGAATCTTTTTGGTCCTCGCCGAAGATATTTTTTAACGCCGCCACCATACGGTCATCCTCGAATGGTTTTACTACGTAGTCTGCAGCGCCGTGTCGAATGGCATCCGTTAAAGAATCATGCTGGTCTATGGCAGAAATCATGATTACCTTTGCCTGTTTATCAAATGCAATGATCTCCTTTAAACCCTGGATTCCGTCCATCTCTGGCATTATGATATCCATGGTTACGGCATCAGGCATTAATTCCTTATATTTTTCTAATGCTTCTCTTCCGTTCCCAGCCTCTCCCGCAACCAGAAATCCATGGCTAGTCAGAATCCGTTTGATAACCATCCTTATGACCTTGGCGTCGTCTACTACTAATATTTTTCTCATGATTTAACTCCTAAATTATCTAACAATTTCCCAAATGACGTCATCTCCGGAACTAAAAATAGATAACACTCCAGTTCGGTGTTACAAATTTCGAATTGTGTCTCCATCAGTAATAGTTTGTCATCCAACATGCCTTGTTCCAGGACAAGATTTGAAAACATGACTCCAGCATAGTCATTATGTACGTGTGGAGGTTGCGGCACTAATGTGGCGTCAAAATCAGATACCAGCGCATTGCTGATATGACTTGCAAGAATGTTTCCAATCTCTTGTATTACGCTTTCCGTAAATTCGTTATACTCTTTAGTTGTTCCTGCTGGTTGTCTAAGAAAGAGGTCAGTGAGAATGAATGAGCCGGTTACAGGCAGCATGAATAAAAGCTTACAGCCTACGTTTCCTTTGAAATCAACCATTACACCAGTCATTTCCCGGAGATCATCATTCATCTTTTCAGTAGTTTCGCTTAAATCTGCTATGTACGCTTTTGAAAGCGAAATCATTGCGCCGGTTCTCAGTATCTTGGACAGCGCCCTGGAAGCCCGATCGATGCTAAGCCGTGACATTATTTCAACGACTTTCATATTATCTTGAGTAATGTTCATTTTTACCTCTCTCATTCTAAAAAAGTTTCATAACCACAAAGCCACAAAGGACACAAAGAAGTCAATTTACAATCCTGCAGATACCCTCTTTTAAAACCGGTCCTAAGTTTCGATGTACCTCAATTGCCGCACCAATTATATGCTTTGATAATTCATCACTTCTCTTTGTGTCCTTTGTGTCTTTGTGGTTTATCATAATGTAATTATTCTAGTAGACTGCTACTGATTCACCAAATATACGGCACGTTACGTCGCCGGTGTGCGTATCGAACGCTATATTGTATCCCTTTGTACCGCCGGTTCTCGATGCCACAATCTTTATACTTTCTTCTTTCAATATCCTCCGCACCTCCAGCTCGTTTGATTCGCCTATATTAATCATACCGTTTGTTTCGAACATCTTAGCGCCGCCAAATATCTTGGCGTAAAGAGCGCCTCGGAAAGCCCCAGTGTTCGTTACCATATATGAAATAAAATATGGCAGCCCGGGATCGGCATATTTCGTTATTTTTAAATCCTTGCCGTTTTTCTTTGGGAGCATGATATGCAAAAGCCCGCCAATTCTATTCACTGGGTCGTGCAGTACAATTCCAATACATGAACCCAATAATGTCTTTAATATGTTAGGCGCTTCTGTTATTTTTAAATCACCTACGCCAACTGTAATAGCATTTGGAGTATAATTCACGTTTCACTTACCTCCCTTTTTAATGTTCAGGAATTTCAATCTTGTAGGGGCAATTCATGAATTGCCCCTACATGCAATATAGAAATAGTCGCCGAAGGCAACCTAATTGCTAGCCACTTTTTATCCTCCCATAAATAACATAAATTAAGCCTTCGCAGTCCCCCTTAATAAAGGGGGATTCAGGGGGTTGTGTTTTTTCTGGGTTATTCCCCGTTCCCCGTTTTCACGAGGACGAGTTTCACGAGGACAAGTTTACAACCCCCTAGCCCCCTTTTCTAAGGGGGATTCTCTATGCCATACATCGTATAGCATACATAAATAAGATGAAACCCCGTACATCTAGCTGGCTAAACTCTCTACGGCATTGATATCCTCGGTTCCCAGAACCTTGTCTATATCGAGCAGAATTTTTACCTTGTCCTTTATCTTTGCCATACCAAGAAACATCTCGGTATCGACGCCGTTTCCAAAATTTGGTGAGGCCTCTAATTCCTCAGCCTTGACATCCAGTACCTCTGATACGGTATCTACAATAACACCTGTAAGGAGGTGCTGCACCTCAACTACGATTATGCATGTTTCTTTTGTGTGCGCTGCCTCCTGAAATCCAAATTTTGACCTTAAATCTATTACCGGAATGACCTTTCCACGCAGGTTGATTACCCCCTTAATGTGGCCAGGTGTTTGTGGCACAGGTGTTATGTTCATAATGCCGATAATTTCTCTTACCTTAAGAATCTCTATGCCGTACTCTTCTCCACAGAGCACAAAGGTAAGGTGTTTCCCTTCGTGTGACGATACTCCAGATACGTCTGGTTTTCTCTTTTGTTCCAATACTGCCTGCATATAAATCTCCTTTATAAAAAATATGTTACTCTATTTACCTAACCTGAACGAGCCACGATTGTTGCGCGGGGTTTATCCCCCATAAACGCTAACTTAAAATGACGGATCAATTTAACCGTGTGTTGAATAACGAATATCGAACAAGGAATTTCGAATTATGAGGTTTTCTTATCCTTTATCCTTCGACATTCATTATTCCTTGTTCGATATTCGATATTGGAATCCTCATAAAAAGTAATAGCACTATCCCAACCTGATAAAAATATAGCAAAAACTAGTTAGCGCTTATGGAGGAAAACCCCTCTCTCGACACCGGCGGTCCTTGCCGGTAATTTACATGGAGGTTAAATCATGCAAATCTTGAAAAGATTATAAAACTTTAATATTAAGGAAATATTAAGAGATTGTTAATTTTATGTTAAATTTGAAAAGGCTATTCATACTTGATACTCGGAGAATATTTAACATTAAATATCCTCATCACGCATAATGTCAAGATGATAAAGGTCAACATACCCATTTTGTATAGATCGAACTCTTTGAACAAACAGGCCATTACTTCTGTAACCATTATCACAATAACCGTATCGATAATGTAAGTTACCTTTACACGCCCTTCTGAAAAATACGCCAGCGTAGTTCTGGAAATTTCCAGGACAGCAAGTATAGTTAAAACATCTATAATAATGACTCGTAAGGCATGCTCTATGTCCCTTGTAGATAATAGTCTTAAATGAAGGATTGTAATTATTACACCACCCAGCATGCCTGAGAGTATGGCAAGTATCAATATGCTGAGTATCCATCGAGCCAGCCTTTCATAAAACAAAGATGGATTGAATTCCATCCATCTGTTCTTAAGAAAGCCTTTTGAAATCTCTAATTTCATCGATTATGTACCTCAAAAACAACCGACAAAAAACCTTACCGAACAAGCGCATCTTTAAGTAATGCTCCAAAAGACAGACTGAAAAAAATGAATTTATTATCAAGCATCGGCATATTGTTTATTTTGAAGTTTCATGATTGTTTGTATATAGTTCTTGCCAATAATTGCTGCACTGTCGTAATCAAAACTTTTCAAACACAATTGACATTCAACATAGTTGTCTTTTTGCCTTAAGTTGGGTAATATACCACTTGCTTCTGTTCGCACTCCTGATTCAGGTGATTGTCTAATAGCCTGAAAACTACCGGTAAATATCTTAAATTCTTTATCATTGCCACAATTAGGACATAAGAAAAAAGTACTCATTAACATATTTAGCCTCCTTTGTTTCGCTGAATTTATGAATTACTATATAAAGCTATACCCCATAGAACTTATAATCACCCCTCTTTCCCCTCCTTCGCAAGGAGGGGATGAAGGAGAGGTCTTCCATAGACTATTTACCATACCATATTGGTTATGGACACGAAAACCGCCTGTCTGCGTGCGGGGACGCACAGGCAGGCATAAATAAAATGAAAATTCCTATACAATTAAATTATGAAGATACTACGCCTTTTCCAAGACTGCACTTGGAAAAGCTGGCCCTAAAGGGCAGTTGATTTCCTAAATGGCTTCTCATTATACTGGTGTCACTATTTCGAGGACATCGATAGGGAGAAGTCAGATGATAATTCAGGACGAATTTTCTCAATACTATGAAGAGTATCTTGATGGCACATATGATTGTGTAGACCGTATAGTTCTCAATGCCTATTTCCCCTGGCACAATCCATCGGTGGTTTCCGTACATGGTGGCGTATGCTGATGGACGGCGATGATAACCTTGACAACACGCACCTGATGCGGTTTGCAGGAAGATTTAGCCGAAGGATTCGTTCCATATCATGGATCACCGGTGGGTCACCTGGTAATTAAACTCTGTACTCATCCTCCGTTCACTGCGCAAATCATGTTGAATGGACATGAGTATGTGGCAATCCAGGCAAGGAAAGAGAATATTTCTTTCACCAAAGAAGGAAACTGCTTTACACATGTGGGTAACGCAACAGGCTTGGCCAGAGTCGCAGATACCATGAGAGCCTCGTGCTCTGCAGGGCGTCTGGTTCAAGTCTGTGAGCGTTGGATTTACTCTGCGTGTCTGTGCTTTGCCCTGGATAGCGCAGAGCAGGAGAAAAGTGAATTTCGTTACTCGTATTCGGTATATCAGGTTGAGTACAGTCGTAATCTTCTCTTCACGCGTGGACACACTTTGGATCAAGTATTCCATGGCGTTATTGATCGAACCCGTGCGTTGCTTAACATAAAGACCGTGAAAACGATCTTTGGTTACAAACATCGCCCCTTTAAAAAGAACGCAGTGGGTGAAGGAACTCGATGCGAGGTCGTGGTCGAGAGACCTGACTATGATCTGACGGTCTTCAAGATCCATTGTGGAAAACTGACCGTTAAGATATATAGCAAAGGCGAACTCGTACTGCGAATCGAGGCCGTTGCACATAACACGAAGGAATTGAGATGTGGAAAGGTGAGAGAGATAATGAAAGACTCTGATAGTAAGTATCAATCTCGTCAGGCTTCCTATGACCTGAAAAAATTCAGAGGCAAGGACTTGGTTTATAGGGTTGAGCATTCGCGCTGCTACCAAGTTACCAAAAATGGTTTGCGAATGATAACCGCTTATATTGTTCTGCGTGAAAAGACCCTTATGCCACTGTTGGCGTGTGCCGGGAAGCGTAAAACAGGGCCAAAACCTCCGAATTGTTCTCAAAATTTCAACTGAAAACACTACAAATAAAAAGGCACGACGAGATAACCCGCCGTGCCTGGAAAACAGGTTTCATTCTCAACAAATGATGGATGTGTTATTTTTCAACTGGTATGCTCATGAGAAGCAATTGGCCACCTTCTACAATTTCCGTAGTATTATACGGTGCATCGGTCTTGTGCGCCGGATCAGTTAATAAGTAATAACGATACTTTTTCGTATCATAGCCCCCCTCCTTTTTAAAAACTCCGGTAACATCAATAATACCAGAAGATTCTTCATCTGAGGTAAAAGGAGACGCGGCAGAAATGGAAAGATCGCCAAAACGAGCAACATCGTGTCTGGCAATTTGTGATAACCAAATAGAATCAGGATTATAAATCCAAATCTTGGCATTGTAAGCTTGATTACCCGGGTCTTCTTGTATAAGCACGTGACCATCATCAACTGCAATATTATCAAACATTTGATATGGCCCTGTTCCATCAAGCAACATCTCGATTGTACCGCCAAGCTCTGGTTGCGTTATATCATTGAAGGTCAATCTCCATAAACGAGAACGGCCTACCTGTGTACCAACACCGTCTTTGACTTGATCATAACGGTCTGTGGTTACGAAATAGAACCGTTGAGGATTTTTTATATCCCATGCACCATCTTCCGGACGGAGAAAGTTGGTAACACCATTTGCATCGCCTATCGTCTGCAAATCAGTTCCTGACAAATCTTTTGCATCACCGTAGGAAAAGAGTGTAAAGGCGCTTCCTGCTATACCCGTGTCTCTGTCTTCATTTGGAGTGTTTTCGATCTGAATGCCATAAAGGGTACCTCCATGCAGACCTGCTCTTTCTACCGGACTTCCAGTTTTCTGTTTCATGCCTATATAGACAAGTACTTTACCAATCCCTTCACCATCATCCAGGCCAATGACAATAGTTTTATCTTGCATGTAAGTGCATGCCACTGCATTTTCCCTAAAGAAGGAAGCTCATAGCTTGTTGTATAGGAATTTCAAAGTTGCCCACGAAAAGACGCGAAAGTAGCCTCCCCCTGTCCCCCTCCAGAGGGGGATAAAGGGGGAGGTTCGTGCTTTTTCGAGTGTTTCGTGGGTAATCTGTTGCCGCCGAAGGCCTAATTAATAAACTGCGGCTGGTTCAATCTTGTAGATTGAACCAGATGTTTTGAACTGGAGTATGGCTTTTAAATAAGTTTCAGCCATGAAAAAAGGCAAATGTTTCGGTTCAATCGTGGACGATTGAACCAGCGATGAGGGTTGGATTGCTTCGCTCCGCTCGCGATGACAACTTTCTTACTGCGTTTACTATAAACCCATTATTTATATTACCAATGATGTTACGTTAATAAAAACCTCTCTTTTTGTCCATCCTTTTTACCATCTTCCTTTCCTTCCCGGAAGATGGAATCTACATGCTTTTTGAATTCTGCTGCCATAGTATCAATCAATTTTTCTGTTTCGCTGGTGAATGTCTCACCGAATTCCTTGCCACTTTGCTTTTCAGCGCCATCCTCTGGTATGTTTGCAGATTGATGTGATTTCTTTTTCATGAACCAGACTCCTGAGATTGTAACAACCAGTCCAGCACCGAATCTCACGCACGGTGAGGTAACGAGCCGTGTGAAGCTGGGAGAAGGGAGGTATCAGGCAACAACGCAAGTGAAGGTATAGAGC
>JANLHY010000108.1 GCA_024653795.1 Candidatus Brocadiaceae bacterium
TCTGTGCTTCTTGATATCTTCTCTCAAGCACCGCAGTTTTTATTTCCTGGTCTTCAACGCTTTTCTTAAGGTCTGACACTAATTTTTTTAAGACGTCAAAGGTCTTGCCAAAGGAATCCAGCATCCCCTTGACCTCGGCAATAGACGTGGTTCTTTCAAGTGACTCCATCTTCGACATGCTGGTATTTAACTTCTCGTCGATCCCTTTCATCGTCTTGTCAAACCCTTTTAAAGGAGCTAAATTCTCACTTACATTTTTTTCAAATGCTGTAAACTGTGAATTCAGCATATCCAAATTCTTCATCCAGTTCGAAAGGGATCTTTGGAAATCATCCAACTCCTTCAAGACGTCCTGTGACCCGCCTTTTTCCTGGGCATCCGCATTCTTTACACCTGAAAGGCCGAAGAGTAAAAATACACTTATTACAAATACAGGAAGCATACCTTTCATTAATAATACTCCATTCTAAAAATGTGGTTTTTAAAAAGACGACAAGTAGTTTAACAAAAAAATCTTCACATCTCAAATATTTATCCGTGTAGCAAAGACAATTAGTTTAAAATTGATTTTAAAACATAAAATTGTTAACATAGTTTTGTTTTAAGAAGACAATTATTGTTCGGGAAAGGATGACATGCAGGTTTTAATTGCAGATGAACTTCCAGATATATGCATTGAAATACTGGAACAGGCTGGACTCAAGGTATTAAAAAAACCCGGTATAAAAGCAGACGAGTTAAAAACTATTATCAACGATTGCGAGGGAATTATATTACGCAGCGGCACAAAGATTACAGCCCCGCTGTTGGAAAAAGCAGAAAGGCTAAAGGCCATTTGCCGTGCGGGCGTTGGAGTCGATAATGTAGACGTCCCGGCCGCCACAAAAAAAGGCGTCGTGGTCATGAACACACCGGAAGGCAATATTACTTCGACTGCCGAACATACCTTGGCTTTAGTCTTTTCTCTCTCTCGTTTTGTCCCTCAAGCCTGTGCTTCGACAAAAGCAGGAAAATGGGAAAGGAAGAAATTTACTGGTATACAAATCGCCGGGAAAACCCTCGGTATTATTGGGCTGGGACGGGTTGGAAGACAGGTCGCAAAACGCGCCGTGGCCTTAGAGATGAAGGTGATCGGGTATGACCCTTTTATCTCTCCGGAAATTACATCACAATACAGCATCCATGCCGTAAAGAGTCTGAAAGAATTACTCTCACAGGCGGATTATATTACGCTTCACGTCCCTTTTAACAGCGAGACGAG
>JANLHY010000131.1 GCA_024653795.1 Candidatus Brocadiaceae bacterium
TAAACTTCCTAAAAATAATCGTGATACCATTCATACCGGTGAACTTGAGTCATTAGCCATTCTCGTAAGAGAGCATAATTTGATTTTTTGTAGTTGTGACGCTACTGCAATAAGAACACTCCCCATTTTGGGTCTTTCAGACAGGGGCATTTCTGTAGAAAAACTCTTAAAAATATCTGGGTTTACAAGATCAGACTTACAAGACAGGCATACCGACAAATATTTTGAGAACAATTTGGCTACAGGCAAGCAGGACAAAACATATTATTTCTCAAGAAACGGAAGTTGACTTTTCTCAGTATACAATCTTTCAATAATTGAGGGCTCGGCTACGATTAGGGTCAGCGGCAGGCCTTCATATTTCAATTACAGGATGCAGAAGAACCTTGTCCTCATGTAAATGGGGATATGTCAGACCAAAAATAATGAGCAATGCGAAGACTCTGGAAATTGTTGTATAGAAAAATAATTAATTGTTGAATATTGGTAACAATGCAGTTTTCAAAACCACCCTATCAAGACTCTACTACAAATGCTGCAAATTGGCTTGCAATAGACTTTGAACCTATAAAAACCTTCGAGACTCCAATCTCATTAAGGCAAATCAAGACTGAACCGACTTTACAAAGCATCGGACTTATCAAGCAACCAAGATTATCAGTAATACGATTATCAAAAAATGAATTTGAAAAGATTATAAATTTAGCATATTTAAAATCATAGAACCTGAGTTTATGATGAGGGAGGTGGGGTATGAGGCATTTGAAGTAAAATAGTAGTTATAGTATTACTTTGTAAAAACTCCTTTTCCCCATTTTTATGAGGACGAGTTTGGAAAGTTTCATTACACCCCCCCCCCTGTGTCCCCCCTTGCGAAGTGGGGGAAGGGGTAATCAATAACCCTTTCTCTATCCCTTGCGAAGGGGGACATTGGAAACTTTTAATCTTACCACCCCTTCATCCCCTCCTTGTGAAGGAGGGGAAAGAGAGGGGTTCTTTGGTTGCGGCTATGCTGCGCCAGGAATATAAAAGCAGTTTAGCCAAAATAGAGGCTTGATAATGTTTTTTTGTTCAGATTTTTAATATAAGATTCCTCAATTGCTTACTACCAAGTGACTATTTATGAATATTAATTGAATTTAAAGTATTCCATGCTTACCCTTCACAACTATCCCAAAAATTGTTTTTCACCTGTCTATCAGCAGATCGTATGCTCTCTTCGTGCTGATGCAAAAGATGCAGGGGCAAACGGCCGTTCGCCCTTATTTGTCCTTGAAGGGACAGAGAAGCTGATTAAGGAAGAATTGGTTCGGTGCATCTGGTTCGGACAGCATATCAAAAAAGGCAAACTTTTTACCGATGACGGTTCACGACTGGAAGTGCTATCGCCCGGATGGTGGAATTCTGAGGGCGGGCCCGATTTCAAACATGCAGAAATTCTCTTAGAGGGCAAGGG
>JANLHY010000644.1 GCA_024653795.1 Candidatus Brocadiaceae bacterium
AAGAGGGGATAAAGGGGTGTGTAAGTTTTCCGCGACACACCCCCAGCCCCTCTTTCTAGAGGGGAGCTTAAAAGTCGCTGCCAAAGGCAGCCTAATTTATATGGTTAAGTTTGGTATATATTGTCTGAGTTTTGTCTTAATCTTATTTAAGCCTTGAAGGTTGGGTTTTAATGATAAAGCAGTTTTCAGGTGTACAAGGGCACTTTCATACTCTTTTAATTTGAGATAACACTCGGCCATTTTTTTATAAATAAAGGCATTCTCGTTTTTGTTCAGCTTAAGCTTTAGCACCTTTTCGTAATAGCCTAAAGCCTTTTCTGGTGGGGCAGACCTTGTCAGTTTACGACAATAGATATTTCTGATTCGCTCTTTAACCTCGGCGACAAGATGGCGACTGTGATGGGTGTCTTTTCCCCTTTCGTAGATAAATTCGTAAAATTCAATCGCAACCTCATGTTGTCCAAGTTTTTCATATGTCTCGGCTAAAAGGAATTTGCAGTCAATGTAGTCGCGGTGTTTTAAATGCAGAAGGAATTCAACACCCGTACAATCTTTCGATAAACGTTCATAATTTTCTACGGCATTCTGCGCATGGCCGTTTAAAAGGTCTTTAAGGATGAGACGTACCCTCGCCAGAATATCTTCGTCTTCAGTCTGTATATCTTCTCTTTTTGTGTGCCTTCGCGCTCTGCTATTCTGCAGGTTATGGCTGTAAAGTCTGTCATATTGTTCGCGAGTTGCTGAGTCAGAAAGTGTCTTGTAAGCCTGTATGATGATCTTGGTTTTTGATTCAGCCCATAGTTTGTTCGGGCCATGGATATCGGGATGATATTTTTTAATAAGCGTTCGGAACGAGCGTTTTATCTCCTCTGTGCTTACTTCTTGATGTATTTCGAGAATGTCGTAATAATTTACCACGGTTGAAATCATTGTAATAGTTCAGCTACCTTAGACAGGATGAACAGGATGAACAGGATTAACAAGATAAAAGCTACCTTAAAAATAAGTTAAAAAGCAATCCTGTTTTATCCTGTTAATCCTGTCAAAAATTAATGTATTTATATCATGTCTATCCTGTTATCTTGTCAAATCTTTCAAGAGATTATGAAAAAAAATTGAGAAATAATGCTAACAGCTATTTTGTTTTCTGTCAATAGGCTTGATAAAAATTACTTTATTCGTAACGCAATGTTTCAACCGGATCAAGCCGCGCTGCCCGTAAAGCCGGGTAAATACTGAATATTACACTGCTTGCAATGGCGATACCTATGGTAAGTATGATGCCCCCAGGATTCACTACCGTCGGTATCTGATTAAAATAATACACTTCCGGTGGGAATGGCCTCCAGCCTGTGGTATTGTACAGGAAATTTTCCAGCCAGTTAATCCTGAAAACAATGGACAGCCCTACGGTAACTCCTGCGCTAGCTCCAATACTGCCGATAAGCAGTCCATTTAAAAGGAAGATAGACATGATACCCTGTGTGGTTGCCCCAAGGGCTTTTAAAACACCAATGTCCTTGGACTTTTCAAGAACAATCATAGTGAGGATGGCAAGGATGTTAAATCCTGCTACAACAATGATGAAAAATAATATAAATGCCATTACGCGTCTTTCCATCATAACCGCGGTTAAGAAGGTCTTTCTGGCGTCTTCCCATGTTTGTACATAGTATTCAAAGCCCAGTTCTGTCTGCAGATTGTCTCGTACCTGATTTGCGTAACGATAATCATCTAATTTGACACTGATGCCGGTGACAGCGTCTTTTTCTTTTGAACTTACAAGTTCCTGGGCTACAGCAAGGGGGATGTACACATAATTTTTATCAAAGTCATACATTCCCGATTTGAATTTCCCGGCAACAACAAAAGCCTTTACGCTGATTTTATCCCATTCTTTAAGCGTTACCAGCACAACCTGTTCTCCATTTTGAATAAAGCTTCCTGGGTCTTTTTCTGGTTCGCCTGGTCCAAGTCTTAATAATTCTGTACCACCAAAGGCGCTTACGGTATTATTTTCTCCGTGTGTTTTTAGCAAGTCGTCAGGCTGGTTTCCGAATGGAGTGATATATGATTCGAAATCACCCACACTTGCCTCTGCATTCGGATCAATTCCTTTGAAATAGACGAATTCCTTCCTCCCTCTTAATTTGATGAGCGCTGGGCCTTCTACATAGGGCGCACAGGCAGTCACATGTTCAAAGGTTTTTACTTTTTCGATGACCTGTTTGTAATCTTCGAGTCCGTACATGCCGCCTTTTAAGATGACGATGTGTGCCAGCGTACCCCGTATTCTGCTGCGGAGTTCATGATCAAATCCGTTCATTACCGACATTACAACAATCAGAGTCATTACCCCGACAGCAACTCCGGCTATAGCAAAAAAGGATATCTTTCTGCTCCGTAAATAGCGTAGACTGACGAAAAGTATATACATAAAGGATAGAATTTACATTGTTATTTTACGTTGTTAAATATATAATTTTGTGATTCTAGCATAACTAAATTATTCCAGGCAATGAAATAATAAACTTACTCATATTGGATTGGAGACGCAAGATGTTATATTTTAAAACTGCAGGAGAATCTCACGGAAAATGTCTGATTGCAATGGTTGAAGGGTTTCCGGCGGGGGTATTTATTGATGAAGCGGTGATAAACGCCGAATTGAGGCGAAGGCAGGGTGGGTTGGGGAGGGGCGGGAGAATGCAAATCGAAGAGGACCGCATAGAAATCCTTTCCGGCATGAGAAAAAATATAACCCTTGGTAGCCCGGTTTGTTTGATGATAAAGAATAAGGATTTTAAAATCGACGAATTACCAGCCGTTACCAGGCCGCGTCCAGGCCACGCTGATTTGGCAGGCGTTATAAAGTATAATCAAAAAGATGCGCGAAATATATTAGAGCGGGCAAGTGCAAGAGAAACTGCTGCAAGGGTAGCGGTTGGCGCACTGGTGAAGATTTTGCTATCTCAATTTGGAATAGATGTTTTTGGTTACGTAAAAGGGGTTGGGGGTATTAACTCGGATAAATTTCTCAGAGACATAAGCGTCGGAAGGCAAATTCGTGAAAAAAGTCCAATGTATTGTGTAGATCAGGAAATCGAGACAAAAATTGTTGAAAAGATTACAGCGACTGCTGAAAAAGGAGACTCCCTCGGCGGCATTATCGAAGTGATTGCTGCTGGTTTACCTATTGGGTTAGGGAATCATACACAATGGGATCTGAGATTAGATGCGAGGCTTGCCGGTGCACTGATGTCTGTCCAGGCAATCAAGGGTGTTGAAGTGGGGTTGGGTTGTGATGCAGCCAATAAATTTGGTTCAGAAGTGCACGATGAAATTTTTTATGAAAAATCTACGAAGAATAAGCTGCTAACTGGCGGATTTAAAAGGATCACGAATAACGCAGGAGGAATAGAAGGCGGCATAAGCAACGGGGAACCGATCATTGTACGGGCTTATATGAAACCTATTCCTACATTGAGGAAACCCTTGAGGTCTGTTGATTTCCTGACGAAAGAATCGATTACGGCTACGTACGAGCGGT
Source organism: Candidatus Brocadiaceae bacterium (assembly GCA_024653795.1). Taxonomy (GTDB): domain Bacteria; phylum Planctomycetota; class Brocadiia; order Brocadiales; family Brocadiaceae; genus Wunengus. Next base: position 3,551 of record JANLHY010000644.1, read on the forward strand.
CGGATGTATGCGCAGTTCCCGCAGCTTCTGTGGTTTGCGAGTCCATGGTTGCCTTTGAGATTGCCAGAGCTTTCATGGAAAAATTCGGGGGTGATAGCTTAGATGAGGTGAAAAGAAATTATGAAGGATACGTTTCAAATATTTGATTTTATGTTCAGAATTTTTCTTGAATATTCTTAACGTTCTGATAATATATTTAGCTTTCTTAGCTAGCGTAGCTCAACGGCGGAGCAGCGGTTTTGTAAACCGCAGGTTGTGGGTTCGAGTCCCACCGCTAGCTTTAAAAGATATGCTGGATGATAAGGTTTAAAAGGGTGGATTCCCGAGTGGCCAAAGGGGACAGACTGTAAATCTGTTGGCATAGCCTTCGGAGGTTCGAATCCTCCTCCACCCACCATTTATATTGT
>JANLHY010000180.1 GCA_024653795.1 Candidatus Brocadiaceae bacterium
GTGTAAAATAATTTCAGCGATTCTTTTCGCCCTTACATCGGCATTGTGAAATTTCCGAACTTTATAATATCCTGACAAGGCAATTTCATCAGCTATATCTGGATGTTGTGCATAGAATTTATATTTTTCTTCCATTTCTTCAAAGGTCTTAAAGTAAACGAGGTCCTTGCCATCTTCAAAGAGCCCTCGTGACTTGAACATAGATTCCTCATCAAGGTAACACAGGCATAATCTTTTACATGCCATAAACTCAAATGCCTTGCCGACTATTCCTCCTTTTGTTGTTGCTCCCATGGGTGATACCAGTACTTTAAATTTATTTATAAGCCTTACATATTCCATAAGGTCTTCTAACACGTCATTTCTACGTTCAGCTTTTGCAATGGATAGTATTTGATTCCTGTCATGTGAAAAGAAATCATGCCGGCCATGTGAAGAACCTATAAAACCTATCTTATCGTAAAGTGGTGTAGCAATATCATCAAATAATTCTGTATGTACCCACGAAGGTAACCAATAACGTGGTTTATCTCCATACGGGTTTAAGCTATCCTCTGACATCATAAAGAGTAAGTCGAAATATTTAGATTTGTCTTTAGCATGGTCATAGTAAAATGTATATCCTTCTCTGGTAACCAAAGATTCCGTTAGGATATTAGCAACAAATTGTTTTCCAGCAACCATTTTCACCAAAAACAACTGGGGCTCCCAATCACCATTAATGCACAGTATTGGATACTTAACCAGCTTTTGAAGATCGAGGGGTTCATTATGATTATACGAAAATGAGTAATACAGGTATCCATTCCTTTCAAGGGCAGTCTTTAATCCGTGTTGCATTGTAAAAATTCCACTTGGGGGGTCTGCATAAAGAAGATTAATCTTGTCAAATTTGTTAATGCTTTTGTTGTGCGAGGGTGTAAACGTTATATTACTACATTCAGGAATGTTTTTGCTAAACTCATTCCGTAACTGTATTAATATTTCATTACCCGGATGTCCCTTAAGTACCTCATTAACAATCATGGCTCCATTTTCATATTGTTTTAAATCATGCACAGCACTCGCAAAATTTGTTGCATGTTCATTATTTACTTCATAACTAAGCGCCCTGGCAAAATTGACAAAGGCCTTATTTTTTTGACCTTCCAACCTCTCTACAATACCGAGGTTTTTATAACCAGAGCCAGAAAAGCGCCCAAATCTTACAGCAGATTCTGCGAAAGCCCTTGCTTCACTCAGGTTTGATTCTTCTATTGCTATTTCTCCAAGAATGTTCATAGATGGGGAAACGAGTGAATCTAATTTGAGGGTTAGTAAACCCCTAACAAAACCATTCCTTGGAACCATAATGGTATCAATGGAATTTTTTTCATCTCGTCTTATCTGCAAAAGAAGCTCTTTAACTTTATTGCGAATATCTTTTCTATGGGACAGCGTGTAAAGATAGATAAAGAGTTTTAAAGCATCACTAAACATGCCTAGTTTAAATTCACAGTCGCCTATCATTTCCATAATATCCAGATCATCTGGGTATGATTTCAATAAGAGCAAAAGCACTTTTAAGGCATGTTCGTATTTAGCAGACTCTATGAGTTTTTTTATATCATGTTTAATGGCTTCGGTGGTATTCATGCTGCTTTTCCCCTTGATAGAGATAAACCTAATTTACCTATGGGATATTTTCCCCGAAAAGGTAATAATTATTAGGTAAATGTCTTATTTCATAACTATACCATTTGTAATTTTTTAGAGAATCTTTCCATGCTAAAAAATATTTACTATTATCTATTTCTCCAAACTGCTTTTGATATACGATTAAAAATAAATCAAAATTTTCAATCATACTTAAGATTGCATTTCTTAAATATATTGGTGTTTCACTTATTGACCAGGTAGCGATAAAGATTGATTTCTTTTTTGATTCTTTATTACTTAAAATCTCTCTGATCACTTCAGTTTTAAAAATACAACTAACTCCATTTGTATATTCATTTGCTCCATACTTAGCGTTTATCCCAATACTTTTTAAAAAATATTCTTGAAGCGCCGAAAAAACAGGAAGATCGAAAATGATATATTTGCCTTCAAAACCCAGATTATGAAATAATCTACACATGCTCCCATATCCCCCTCCAAATTCCAGCACATAATCTATATCAGTAATATTCAATTCCAATTGATTTCCAAGTTGGGCTAAATGATATGCGTGATGGATCAAATTACCACTACTTTTAGGGTAAAATATACATGGCTCAGGGTATCCTATCTGGACTTCCTCAGTGGCACTTTTCCAAATGTGCCAATTACCTTCTATTAAGAACTTTAGTTCATTAACAATGTAAGATGTATTTGCAACGAACATTGTTTTACGGATGACATCCCATTGAAGAAATCTTCTGGGATCTGAATTATTAATGTCTTTGACTAACTCAGTAACATTATTAAACCATTCGGGTTGAATTTCAGAATTATCTGCGTCAGAATATAAAATATTATTTACATGGTTTCTTAAATTATTGATAAGCAAAAGTTCATTATCCATTGTTCTCTCCTGCGTAAAGAGTCTAAGGGGGTGACAATAAATAATCTGAACAAGTTTGTTGTCCGACACTTTGAAGATCAGGCACTGTCATGGCTAATCCCCGTTTTCACGAGGACAAGAGCCCAATTCCGATAAGACCGTCCCTAACCCCAGCCTTAAGGCTGGGGTTAGGGGGGTACAAGTCATACCGGGGCTTTAGCCCTGATGACACTTGCAACATGAAGTTGTTCATGTTATTTATTGTCAATCCCTAAGTATGTGTGACTTTGACAAAATAATTGAATTGTATAGGAATTTTCATTTTAATTAAGCGGTTTTTGCGGCCATAACCAATATGAAAGACCTCCCCTTCGTCCCCTCCTTGCGAAGGAGGGGAAAGAGGGGTGGTTATAAGTTCATTTCATACAGTAATTTGTTGTTTAATTCATGTTTGATAAAGTCAACAATACGTTTCGAGGCACGTCCATCACCGAAGGGATTTACAATATGGGTCATCCGCTCGTACTCATGTGTGTCCTCTAATAAACGAGTTGTTTCACGAATAATAGTTTGGGAATGCGTACCCACGAGTTTTGCGCTTCCCGCTTTTACAGCCTCAGGGCGCTCTGTTATCTCGCGAAGTATCAGGACAGGTTTATTTAAGGAAGGGGACTCTTCCTGAATCCCCCCGGAATCAGTTAAGATAATATAGGCTCGTTTCATTAAGTGAACAAAAGGCATGTATTCTAACGGCTCGATAAGTATGATGTTCGATAAGTTGCCTAGCATGGGATATACAATGTTCCTAACGTTTGGATTGAAATGCACCGGATATACAAAAGTAACATCCGGGTATTGTTTCGCTAACGTTAGGATTGCATTACAGATATCAATGAACGGTTTCCCAAAGCTTTCTCGTCTGTGTGCCGTAATTAAGATCATTCTGCCTTTTATGTTGTTTAGTAAATCGTTATCAAATGTGAAATGCTGTGCTGCAACTTCAAGTAAGGCATCTATCACCGTATTCCCTGTTACACAGATAAGGTCTTCACGTATACCCTCATTTAGTAAATTTGTTTTTGCTTCATCAGTTGGCGCAAAGTGTAAATGTGCTATGACACTTGTAAGTCGTCGATTTATTTCTTCCGGAAAGGGTTGGTATTTATTACGTGATCGTAATCCCGCCTCTATGTGTCCCACAGGGATTTTCCTGTAATAGGCTGCCAGTGAGGCGGCAAAAACAGTAGTTGTGTCCCCCTGCACTAAAACCATGTCAGGCTGCTCCGTTTCATAAATCGATTCTATGTTCTTTAATACTTTGCAGGTAATGTCGGAGAGTCCCTGATTTTCACCCATGATATTCATATCGTAATTGGGTTTTATAGCGAAGACACTCAGGACGCTATCGAGCATTTGACGGTGTTGAGCGGTAACGGTAACGACACTTTTCAGTGTGTCTGAATGTTTTTGTAATTCTTTAATTACTGGCGCAAGTTTTATTGCCTCAGGGCGCGTGCCGAAAACAGTCATTACTTTAAACATAAAGATGCTTTCTGAGAAAAGGGTTGAACATCAGAAAGACCGGTAACGGTTAGAATTATCTTAAATCTATTAGTCCAGGTGTGATCAAGCAAACACCGGTTTCTTCCTGCTGCCCCAATATTTAAGGCAATATCCGGGTGTGTTATATAATATTGTAATTTTGAAAGTAATTCCATTTCATTCCGATAGCAATCAATTTCTTCTCCAAGGATAAAACAGTTTTCCAGGTCTTGGTTATAAGTTGTCAAATAGAGGCCTCCCATCAGGGGAACCTCAAAATCCCTCCCTTTTAATCCTGTCAGATGCGGAGAATTCCCAATAAAGCCAAATCCTAAATTTACAACTGAACGGGAATAGATTAAGTTCATCTCCTGGTGTGAAAGTTCTCCTGAAGGCCAGCCTTTACCAAATGTTTGAACTGAAATCCCACAACTTTTTAACCACGCAATGATATGAGGCCTTGTGCCGTAACATTGGCCGACAAAGGAAACAGGAATATCTCTGGGCGCTGGTATTGGAGAAAATGAGTGAGTATTTCCTCCTGGTGGAAGGAACAAGGCTCTGGCGCCAACGTTTGTGTACTTTTGAACATCTCCCTCTGATTGAGTTGTAATGCAGAGGTCGAACTTAGGCGCAATTTCAGCATTTCCAGAAAGACCGCCTGGCTCTTGATAGCCCCAGAATTTTACCTTGTCATCAAGGCTAATGTTTACTGTTATTATGTTCATTTTACCGATAGCCTGAATAGTATCTGGATAGACCCATCTTCCCGAGAGGTAAGAGAAGAAGATATCAATCTTCTTCTCACGATGAGCTAATTCAACTTGCCGTAGTAATACCTTGTTGAAATCTGGTTTGCCTCTTTGATGCCAGTCGGCAGCATATTGATCGAAGGAATTTCCCCAATCATAGTGAATAACATCAGCAGTCTCTGCCCATCCATCTACCAATCCGTGTTTTTCCCAATTGACGTGATGCACAGCTACGAAGATTCGAGGTCTAACCTTGCGGGTTGATACTTTGCCTATATTTGCAAGATGTGTTCTGATCTTGTCGATCTGTTCTTCTAAGGAATTGTGAAATGCCATTAGTTTAATTGTATAGGAATTTTAATTTTATTTATGTCTGCCTGTGCGTCCCCGCACCTGTCTGCGTGCCACGCACAGGCAGGCGGGTTACAGGGTGGCATGGACAAACTTCGTTTGTCCGTGTTTAACTTAAATCCACATATCCCCGTTTACACGAGGACAAGTTTTATAATGGCACAAATTATTCCCCTCTTGGGAGGAAACTCCACAATTCCCCTCTTGGGAGGGGTGTGTGACTCTATCTTTCCTAGCGCCTTCAGGGATAATTTTTTCGGGCGGGAAGGAGTGGTTAACTCCAGTCGTCCTACGGACTCCTTCCGTTAACCACTCCTTCCCGCTAATATGTTAACTA
>JANLHY010000198.1 GCA_024653795.1 Candidatus Brocadiaceae bacterium
TTCCCTTAACATTAAGGCAGGTCTTCTTCCCCCCTCATAACGAATCGTAATACAATAGGCGTGAATAGTGTGGTTAAGGCAACAATAAAAACAATGACTGCATAAATTAAATCATCAAATATACCCGCTTTTTTCCCCACTTCCGCAAATATTAGCCCCACTTCTCCTCTGGGAACCATGGCGATACCTGTTGAAAGTTTTGTCTTTAAACCACCCTTAACCCATATTCCACTCATCATCTTTGCGATAATAGCCACAAACGTCAAGAGACCAGCCATCTGCCAGAATGTTACAGATTTGAAGTCGATAACCTTTAGGTTAATGGATGCCCCCACAACCACGAAGAATACAGGGACGAATAGATTAATAATAGGTTTCATATTTTCTTCTATCTTTTCAGCCAGACCAGGACTGTAATGGTCTATCGTTGAACCCAGAGGCAGGAAAAACCTCCGCGCAAGCGCAATACCTGCCGCAAAAGAACCAAGGATTCCCGGTGCGCCAACTTTATGTGAAATAAATGCCATTGCAAGGATCAGAGAAACCATGATTGTCGGTATTATTCCTTGTGTTTTGCTATGTAATGACGCTTTAGAAATGAAGGGAACAAGAAGTTTTGTAATTACAGGGGCAATTAATAAGAAGGCTGTAATAAATCCCAATATCTTTGCTGTATCTATTAAACTAACGCTTCCTTTTACCACGAAGTCATAGAGTATGGCTAAGATAACTACGCCGACAATATCATCAAGAACCGCTGCGCCGAGAACAATCTTAGCAGTTTTTGTCTGATGTTTGTTTATGTCAACAAGCACCCGTACGGTTATTCCAATGCTTGTCGCAACAAGTGTTCCTCCAATAAAAAGAGAAATAATTTGCGATAAATGAAAAATGTAGTTGCTTATGCAGAAACCGGCAACTGCTGGAACCAAGACGCCTGTAGCGGCTACTAAAAACGATTGGACGCCTACTTTTACAACCTGTCCCACGTCTGTTTCAAGCCCGACTTCAAAGAGGAGGAGTAAAATCCCTATTTCTGCAAGCAAATAGAGGGTGGCATCAACCTTTATGAATCCCAGAAGACTCGGCCCCAAAATTATGCCGGCAGCAACCTCTCCTAATACAGAGGGAAGGCGTAAACAGGCAAACATTTCTGCAAAAAATTTTGCAGATAGCAAAATGATTAATAATTTTAAAAAAAATTCAGTTACATCCATGTTTGAATATTATCCTTTAAACAATAAGCATATTTAAAATCACACAATTCTTTCCATCAAGGCTGCGGGAAAATGAGTAAATATTTCTTTTACATGCAGTTGGTGCCAATTCATACATTTACATCCTAATGATTGACAATAAATAAAATTGCTGTGCTATCAGGGCTAAAGCCCCGGTAGGACATGTACCTACTAACCCCAGCCTTAAGGCTGGGGTTAGTGCCTATACTGTGCCTGTCGAAGTGACGGTCTTATCGTTCGACTGAGCTCACGACGAAGTCTGAATTGGGCTTTAGCCCTGACAGCGCCTGTCGAAGTGTCGGACAAGCAGAGACGCATAGCAATGCGTCTCTACAAGTTCAGATTATTTATTGTCAATCCCTAAGCGCTTACAAGTCCTGCTAGAAAATCAAAATGAAAAAAGGGAAAATCTGTTGTCATGTTAGTTACAAAGTAATTTGTATCAATTTAGTTTTTTGAAAAATTAAGTCCTGTTAAGGTCGTACTGTTTGTAGCAATTAATCGCTAAGATACGATTAGCTCCGTAGGAGCGAAAGGTAGGTCAGGCGTCCTCGCCTGACATTATGATGACAAGCGGGGACGCTTGTCCTACCATATATGATTGATATGCAAACAGGTCGCTCCTGACGGAGATCATGATTGACCTGTCTGCGTGCAACGCACAGGCAGGTAAATTTTTCAAAAGACTAAATTGAAACAGTAATTTTAGAAATTATACCCTATCGTGCTCAGTATCGTGGCATCATTTTTACTTACATTCTCAGCGCTTGGTTGATTGTCGTATTGATTTATCCAGTTCATGTTCAATGATAGAGATTTTGTAAGCTTATGCCTTAATCCCATATCAGACTCCAGCCGCCAATCTACAAGGTCCTGCGGCAAGGGTAAAAAGTCTACTTTAAAATAGAATAGCGTTGATGGAAGGATTTGCCAATCGAGAACATTTCCTATTCTCAAACCAGGACTCGTCTGGTGAATATCGTTACGAAATCTTTCATAGGTAAATGACGGGCCTATTTCAGATTTATATTTTAACTTTTCCCGTTCGATAAATCGATATCCAAATCCGGTTGATGTGATAGAACGCAAATTCAGTTTTTCTATCTCATCATGCTCCATACTTTCTTGATAAAATGAATACAACTTTTCCAGATGTTTCCTTTCATATTTCAAAGTACCCCGTTGTTCATCAGCGTTTTTCTCACCATCCTTTGTCTCAAACAGAAGGAGGCTGTTAAAATAAACATTATCTCTCGTTCTTTCCCAGGAAAAGTCAGTTTTTACGTTGGTTGTTAATGCCTCCTGATTTCCTTTCTGGATCGTAAGACCGGCATCGACATTTCCCTTCCATGGCTTCTTTTGTTGGACAGCGTTCTGCTGTGGCACATTTTGTGGTTTCGGCGGTGAGGAAGAGAAAGGAACATTTGTCACTCCCTGCTCCGATTGCTCTCTCTCCTGTAAAAAGAATGAGCGGTTGGCTACTATTTCTTCAGGGTAAATGTCCTGTATTTTATCTGTTGTCTTGAACCTTATGTATTTAGCGGAAAAATCACCTGTGGTTGTTGTAAGAATAGAAAATTTCTTCTGATTATTTTCATGACTTACGACAATAATTTCTTTATTCCTTGAAATGAGGCTGACAATACGCCATTGAATAAATACAATGTTGTCCTGTCCTTGTTTGACGGATATATATTCTTCGTCAACCCCCACGGTTTCTCCAACGATAATATTGCCGTCTATGGTTTTTATATCATCGGGAAATACACTGTCCATAAGGCTTAAAAATATCAATACGATGGCTATCGTCTTTAAGTAATGGTTCTTCATACAAGTTATTTATTGTCTTCTTGCTTAAGGTGTTTCTGTATATTTTGGTCAGGAAAAGGCGCAATCGTACGGATATTAATATCCCTCTGGGGGAAGGCAATTTCTATCTTATTTTCTCGAAACACTTCGTCGATGGCAAAATTCAACTCGCTCTGTGTAAACCAGCGTTTCCCGGG
>JANLHY010000646.1 GCA_024653795.1 Candidatus Brocadiaceae bacterium
GTTTTTGTCTTTCTCATTAAAAAGGAAATTCAGACAGGATTACCAATCACGAACCTCAATTTCGCACAGTTCAATCCCTGATAGATTGGAAATATCTATTACCGGCAGACTGCCGTCGTACGTACTTTCCAGAACGGGATTCCCATTATTATATATCGTAATCGGTTCGTTATTAATGTTTCTCTGGAGGAGAAATTTATAATGAAATTGTGTACGATTCCCGGAATTCCTGGTAATCACAGAGACGACCCTATTTTTACCATGTGCCAGTTTATCCTCCACATTGCAAAACCTCTTATGTTGCAGTTTTTCAGATTTCTGTGTATCAATAAAAACCAGAGCGACTACATCCCCCTCCGTTAATTCTGAAAGGTTAAAACACAATCCCTCCAATCCGCCGGTAACGACAATTTTTGTCGGCTCCTTGTGGATTAATTTCTTTGTTTTGTCCCAGGCTTCAGGGCTTTTCAAGAAATAGTCTACAATATTACCCTGGGCAAAACTGACTGTAGTTGTTGAAAAAACAAGAAATAATATAAACACAATATATTGAGTGTACCGTATTCGCAGCATTTCAGCCTATTACGTATAAATTATGAGCTTTAATATAATCTTCTACAAATTGTGGAACAAGATATCGTATGCTCCGTCCACTGCGTAATCTATCCCTGATTTCAGTGGAGGATATATCAATGGTTGGTATTGTGACTTTTAGTCTCTCGATCTCTGCTATTTTTTCATCTGAAAATACCTTAATCCCCCTAAGTCTGCATTCCAGAGACGGGGATTTAGAAATTCCATTTGCTGGAATCGGGGAACGATTGACCACTATAAAATGACACATCCCGGAAAGTATGCTTATGTCTTTCCAGGTACTTATTTCAGTTATCATGTCTGTTCCCATAATCAGATATAAATTATGTTTTTCTCCGTATATCTCCCTTAAAATCCTTATTGTATCTATGGTATATGATTTCCCAGACCGTTTAATTTCTAAATCTGAAACCTCAAAATGTTCGTTGTTGTTTATTGCACTTTTTACCATTTGATACCGATGAAAAGAATCTATTAAATCACCTGATTCCTTATGAGGAGATGTCCCGGTGGGCATAAATATCACCTTTGACAATCCCCGCTGCTGAAACACTTCTTCCGCAACAATGAGATGGCCAATATGAATCGGATTAAATGACCCGCCAAATATGCCAATATCCATTTTATTTATTCTACAAGTGGGGTGAAGCGGAGCTCACCCACAGAGTTTTTTGGGTCTGTCGGGTTCATTGTGTTAACCCAAGAAACACAAGAAACTCTATAAACTCAAGAAACCGGGGACTGGGCCCGCTTTTGCTTAACCCATCCCGACTGATGACCGGTAAATGAAAAATACTCTCTAAAGAGATTGCATTATATAAACGAACCTACATAAGTCAATAAAAATGGATTCGTTTTTCATTGACTCATTTTAAAACGTGTGCTAGCATTTGTGGTAACTCATATCTAATGTTAAGGAAATTCAAATTTACCCACGAAAAGACGCGAAAGTAGCCTCCCCCTGTCCCCCTCCAGAGGGGGATAAAGGGGGAGGATCGTGTATTTTCGAGTGTTTCGTGGGTAATATGTTGCCGACGAGGGCCTCATTTAAGAGTTAAGGAGTTTTAGTGAAGATTGTATATTTTGACTGTTTTTCGGGTATTAGCGGGGATATGATCCTTGGTGCCTTTGTTGATGCAGGGCTAGAACTTAATCTTTTAAGAGAACAACTGGCACAACTCCACTTTCATGACTATGAAATATCAGCAGAAAAGATTAAGCGCGCCGGGATAAGCGGCACAAAGGTTCATGTAATAATTTCTCATAAGGACACACATACAACCCACCATCACCACAATTCGCATCTAAATCTTTCCGGCATAAAAACAATTATCGAAAATAGTAATCTCCATCAAGATGTCAAGAATGACAGCATCAGAATTTTCCAAAGGCTGGCCGAGGTTGAGGCAAAAGTCCACAATACATCGCCAGAAAAAGTCCATTTTCACGAAGTTGGCGCAATAGACTCAATCGTCGATATCGTAGGCTCTGTGATAGCCATTAAGCACTTTGGAATCGAAAAGATATATTTTTCCCCCATCCCCACCGGGCATGGATACACAAAATGCGAACATGGCACGTTCCCTGTTCCTGCCCCGGCAACGGCAGAACTCCTGAAGACGCAATTATTGAAATCTGTCGATATTGAGAAAGAATTAACAACTCCTACAGGCGCTGCAATAATAACTACGCTGGGAGAAGGCCTGCGTACTACCCCAGAAATGAGAATCCTCCAGATTGGCTATGGAGCGGGCAGCAGTGACAACCCCACCGTGCCTAATTTGTTACGCATACTGATTGGAGAAGTAACTCCAAACATAGCATCAGATGAAATGTGGGTTGTCGAAACAAACATCGACAATATGTCAGGCGAAGTATTAGGCTACGTCATGGAAAAATTATTTGAGGCAGGCGCAGTGGATGCTTATTTTACTCCGATTCAGATGAAAAAAGGACGTCCAGGAGTAATCATCAGCGCTATAGCATCGGAATCGAGTCTCCCTGCCGTTGAGTTAGTTTTATTCAATCAAACAACTACGTTCGGTATAAGGAAATACAAAGTGATTCGCACAATACTCACCCGTGAATTTAAAGAGGTAGATAGCCGATTTGGTAAGATAAAGGTTAAGATTGGGAAATATAATGGCGATATTAAAAGCTTTTCACCTGAATATGAGGATTGTAAGAGGATTGCGGAGGAAAGAGGTATCCCTTTAAAACAGGTCTACAGCATCATTTCAAAAGAACTGGAAAATATTATGAATATTTGAAATAACTTCCTGCCTTTTCTATTTCTCAACAATTACAATTATTTGTAATTTACAAATTGGATGGCAAAGTCGTAATTTTGGTCTTTAATTGCCTTCATAACTGCCTGGAGGTCGTCTATCTTTTGCGCTGACACACGTACTTTGTCTTCCTGTATTTGTGCCTGTACCTTGAGTTTCATACCCTTGATAAATTTAACGATTTCTTTAGCCTTTTCCATAGGAATGCCCGATTGAAATGTAATAACCTGCCGTATGCTGCCTCCCAGCGCACTTTCTGCCTTTCCAAAATCCAGAGCCTTTAATGGGATATTTCTCTTTGCAAGCTTTTCTTTTAAAATCTCAGTTAGACTCCCCATTTTATACTCATCGTCGGCAATCAATGTTATAGAATTGTCATTATTTAAAGTAATGGAAGACTTGCTCCCTTTAAAATCATATCTTACAGCAAGTTGTTTTTTAGCCTGATCGACAGCATTATTAACCTCGTGCATTTCTACCTTACATACAATATCAAATGAATGCGTTTCAGCCATATACGTACCTCCTTTATCGTAACAATTCAGCCCACCGCAAAGACGCAAAGGACGCAAAGAAAGGCGGCAGAGTTGAGAATATGAGAAGCTGAGAAAATCTCAACCTCTCAACCTCCCAATCTCTTTCTCTTTGCGTCCTTTGCGCCTTTGCGGTGAACTATTACCCTTTATCTTTAATACCCCATTCCCTTTATTTCTTCCTCTGTAAACCCTGCAAAATGCGCCGCCTCATGTCGCACTACCTTTTTTATTCTGCGCTTAATTTCTTCTTCTGAACGACAGACGGCTTCGATATTATTTTGATATATCGTAATCTTTTCTGGCAGTGTACCAGAGTGCCACACACTCTTTTTATTCAGCGGTATTCCTTGAAATAACCCCATCAGCATGGTATTTGGCAACAGTCTCAATTTTCCTAATACAGAACTACTTGGTTTGTCCTCCACAACGACGGATACATTAGAAAAACGATCTTTTAAATTCTGTGGCAATTCATTAATTGCATCAATAACCAAACGATCAAAATTAGTTCCACATTCTTTATTATAATATCCCGGAACTACTTCAATCGGTAAATATTCTCCAATTTCAGTGATTCTATATTTACCTGTAAATATTTTACCCACAAAAAAGATGATTCCACCTATAATCGCAAAGGTCACCCAGAAGTTCCACCCATGCACCATCATAATACCGCCCAGCGCTCCCAAAAGCGCAGTGATTGTAAAAAATCCCAATACTATGCAAAACCCTTTTGTATCCCTTTCGTATATTTTCCCGGCGATTAGCGGAACCATCTCCATGCCACATCCTGAACATACCATTCTCTTTTTCTGACTGTACTCATCAAGATGATATGGTTGTCCGCAGTGAAAACATTTTAGCAACTCCAATTCTTTTACCATAAAAATCATACTAATTATATCAGCAATTTTCTCTGTGTCTAAATAAATTCAGGTGTTTCATTGACCATGAATAAAGTACTGAAGATGAAATAAAACACCGAAGGCCTCGTTTTTTTCTTTAATTTTCTATTATTACATGTAAACTTATACGCATTAAGTTAAAATTATGAGATCGATAGCAATTAAAGACCAGAAAGATATTCCTTAAATGTTTATTTGATTTTCTCGTCCCTGCATTCTTTATTAAAAAATGCTAAATTCGTATTTAAAAGGAATATATGAAGTCGCCAATCGCGGAGATGCCAGGGAGGAAAGCTACTATTCTGCCCTTGAAGTTTTTTTGCAGAAATACGCAGAATCAGCCGGTAAGAAATCCATCCATATAACCACCCTGCCAAAGAAGACCGATGCCGGTAATCCCGATTTTAGAATCTGGGATGGCAATCAACATATTGTTGGCTATATAGAAGCAAAAACGCCAACCACCGAGTATTTAGATCAGGTAGAAACGACTGAGCAACTGAAGCGTTATTTAAGGACTTTCCCCAATCTTATACTCACCAACTTCCTTGAATTCAGGCTTTACCGCAACGGAGAACGAATAGAAAGAGTCGGTATTGGCAGACCATTTATTTTGCACAAACTCAAAACAACTCCTCCAGTCGTAAATGAACCAGAATTTTTAGAACTGCTTGAAAAATTCTTTTCTTTCTCACTGCCTAAATTCTACGATGCCGAATCCCTTGCAAAGGTACTGGCAGATAAGACACGCTTTTTAAGGGATGAAGTGGTTGCCCAGGAATTACAGGAAGAACGCATTCACACGACAGGGGCACGGAGCGCTGCCTCCCTACAAGGCTTTTATGATGCATTTAAACAGTTTCTCATAAGTGGTCTCACAAAAGAAGACTTTGCCGACCTTTATTCACAAACCATCACCTATGGGCTTTTTGCCTCTAGAACCCGCTCAAAGAATGGATTTAACAGAAAACTTGCCTATGATAACATCCCACACACAATTGGAATTTTAAGGGACGTATTTCGATTTATCTCACTTGAAGAATTACCCAAACAGATGGAATGGATTGTTGACGATATCTCAGAAGTCCTGGCAGTTACTGATGTAAACAATATTCTTCACAAATATTTTCACGAAGGCAAAGGGAAAGACCCCATTGTCCACTTTTACGAGACCTTTCTGGCAGAATACGACCCGAAAACGAGGGAACGCAGGGGTGTTTATTACACGCCAGAGCCAGTAGTATCTTACATTGTCCGTTCCCTGCATACCATCCTAAAAGAATATTTTCAGAGAAAAGACGGTTTTGCGAACGAATTGGTTACTGTCTTAGACCCTGCAGCAGGGACATTAACCTTCTTAGCTGAGGCCTCGAAAATTGCTATCGAAGAATTTACGGCAAAATACGGCGAAGGAGGAAAAGAACGCTTAATCAAGGAACATATCCTCAGAAACTTCTACGCCTTTGAATTGATGATGGCGCCGTATGCCATAGGGCATTTAAAGATGTCCTTCCTTCTGGAAGAACTTGGCTATAAACTTCAAGAGGACGACAGGTTTAAACTCTATCTCACGAATACCCTGGAGATGGAAGAACTTGCCCAAACTAAACTTCCAGGCATGGCATCTCTCTCTGAAGAATCCCACTTGGCAGGCAAGGTCAAAAAAGAACAGCCAATCCTGGTTATCCTTGGAAACCCTCCATATTCAGTAAGTTCAGCAAACAAATCTGATTTCATTGAAAGGGAAATGGGAGTTTATAAAGAAGACGTTCGTGGTGAAACAAATATCCAGCCTCTTTCTGATGACTACATCAAATTTATCCGATTTGCCCACTGGAAGATTGATACAGCAGGCAAAGGCGTCATCGGACTGATCACGAATAACTCATATCTTTCCGGATTGATTCATCGTGGTATGAGAAAAAAACTCCTGGAAAGTTTTAATGAAATTTACATCTTGAATCTCCACGGAAACAGCAGAATTGGGGAAAAGTGCCCGGATGGTTCCAAAGATGAGAACGTATTTGACATTCAGCAGGGAGTATCAATCGCGCTCTTTATCAAAGACAAACATCAAAAAGATTTGGGGAAGATATTCTACCAGGACGTTTATGGTCTGAGGGAAAAGAAATACGAATACTTGAGTAAAAAAGATGTTAAATCAACAAAATGGGAAAGATTGAAGCCGTTCGAGCCCTATTACTTCTTTGTAAAAAAGGACTTTTCGCATCAGGCTAGTTATGACAAATTCTGGAGTACCAAAGAAATATTTATCCAATCTTCAAGCGGCGTAAAAACCCATCGTGACCATTTCGTCATAGGGTTTACAAAAGATGAAATTAAACAAAGGATGTCGACATTTACCAGTAATTTGTCTGATGAATTAGTTGCAAGTAGTTTGCATTTAAAAGATACAAGAGATTGGAAACTAAAAAACGCCAGGGAAAGTTTAAAAGAAATCAATTGGGAAAAATATATCAGATCATATTCCTATCGCCCCTTTGATATTAGATATATCTGTTATGCGCGAGATCTGATAGATAGAGGCTGTGATAGATGGGATTTGATGCATAATTTTTTTGAGGATAATCTGGGAATATGTGTAACAAGACAATTATCTACATTGAATTTTTCACATGCCCTTGTAACTGATAAAATTGGTGATATGTGTTTTATTTCAATTAAAACAAAAGAAACTGGTTATTTTTTTCCACTATATCTCTACCCAGAAAAAACTATCCCTGAAAAACGGCCTTCAGTTCGTAATTTAATGCTTTTTGAGCCAAAGACAGATTATTGGACAAGGAAGCCAAACTTGTCTGCCACAATAATCGAACAACTGACAAGAAATTATAAGAAAGCGCCTTCTCCCGAACAAATCTTCTTTTATATTTACACCATCCTCTACTCAAATACCTATCGCACAAAATACTCGGAATTCCTGATAATTGACTTTCCCAGAATTCCTTTTACTAAAGACTACAAATTGTTCATCAAAATGACCGATTATGGGAAAAGACTTGTTGATTTGCACCTGCTGAAATCACCAGAACTTGATCCACCCCTTGTCAAATTTCAGGGCAAAGGTGACAATAAAATTGAACCATTGAGATATGAACCCACAAGATTATTTATCAATGGAAACCAGTATTTCGAAGGCATAGAACCAGAAATCTTTGGTTATCAAATTGGAGGCTATCAGGTATGCGAAAAATGGCTGAAAGACAGAAAGGGCAGGAAGCTATCGCTTGATGAAATAAAACATTATTGCAACATTGTCACAGCCATTAAAAAGACTCTTGAAATCCAAAAAATAATCGATGGCATGTATTTGAAAATCGAAGATGAGACAATTTGAAGAACTAATACTTTCCTGATAATCCATACTCACCGCATCAGAATGAAGACCCACATGTACAACATGCATATCACCAGTTCCTTGATTCAAATTCATACGAACGATGAGATGCGTCCTTTGTCATCCCATGCTCGATCAGCTTCCAGTAATCCTGCTCCTTTTCATAGGTAATTTTGTAAGAATAATCGACCATTCTCCAACGCCAGAAAAAGAAATGTGAAATGCCAGTCACAAATATATCGAGGCGTTTGGTCTGGGGATCAACATCTTCAAACATAGATACACAATGCTTTGTCGTCTTGGGGGC
>JANLHY010000277.1 GCA_024653795.1 Candidatus Brocadiaceae bacterium
ATTTTTAAAAGGAGTAAGACTTTGGTCTGATAATAAGCATTTTTCAGATTGGCCATTCAATAAGGGTGGCAACGGCGCACCGAACGTATGGCGTTCTGAATATGATTACTGGCTTATCAAAAATTCAGGGGCGGAAGTAAAGGATTGTTGCAGCTTGAAAGGATTTAAAGATTACGGTAACTATATAATGCTGGAATGTCGTGATACTCGTAATAACGAACCGATAAATATCAGATGCAAATACTTAGTAAGCGCAGAAGGCAGCAGATCGGTTATCAGGGAAAAACTCGACCCTGATTTTGAAAAAGGCATAAAATGGTTTGTAGCATATCAAAATTATTACGAAGGTACTTCTGATTTAGACCCCTATTTTTATCATGGTTTCCTGGAATCACAGTTTGGTGAGGTTTATGCATGGTTTAACGTAAAGGACGGCCTGCAAATCTTTGGCACGGCTGTAAGAAAGGGTTCTCAGATATATCCTTATTTGAGCACATACACCGAGATGTTAGAAAATAGATTTGGCTTAAAACTCAAAAAGTTAGTAAGGAAAACCGGATGCATGGGTAACGACATGTGTACGTCTGGCAGGTTTTATTTAGGAAAGGGAAAGGTTCTTCTGGTTGGAGAAGCAGCGGGATTTCTCAATGCCTTTGGCGAAGGGATTTCGTGCGCATTATCAACGGGTTTATTCGCCGCAGAGGCAATAACAAAAGGTATCAAATCAGGAAACGATGCGCTTGCGATCTATTCAGAATTAACAAAACTGGAAAGGAGACAAACCAAGATGTCGTGGAAACTGGGGGCTAAAATAGCAGGCAGAGACCTCATGCCAATATAAAATCATTATTCACATCCCAAAGGGCAGCAAAAAATGACAGGTCAGATAAATGGCTATATAATCGTAAACATTCGGTAAATACGTTATGCACTGCCCATTCCCCACTTCCGTGAGGACAAGTTTGTCATTCCCGAATGCTTTTATCGGGAATCCACCGCCCATCAGCACACGCCTGGATTCCCGCTAAAA
>JANLHY010000305.1 GCA_024653795.1 Candidatus Brocadiaceae bacterium
TGAGCCTGTCGAAGTGCCTGATCTTCAAAGTGTCGGACAAGTACAGACGACCCGTCGGGTCGTCTCTACAAGTTCAGATTATTTATTGTCAATCCCTTAAAGGAAATTTCATGAACCTTTGTGAACCAAAACCCAGGAGAATTTGACCCTTATTTCCTCTTTTTCTTACAAAATGCCTTTAGTTTATCGATTGAAAATGTATTGATTACATCCTTTGCCTCCAGCCATCCTCTGCGTGCTATTCCCACCCCTAACTCAATCATCCACATTTGATCCAGATGGTGGGCATCTGTACTAATCGCAATCATGACCCCTGCTTCCTTTGCCTTCCGGCAGTGAATATCATTCAAATCGAGCCGATCATAATAGCAATTAATCTCAAGCGCCGTCCCCGTTTCTGCACATACATCTATGACCTTATCCAGGTCAACTTCGTACCCTTCTCTTCTGCTGATCAAGCGCCCTGTGGGATGTGCAATTACATTTACATAGGGATTGCGAATGGCAGCAACCATCCGTTCGGTAATCTTTTCTTTTCCCTGTTTAAACCCGCTATGAATGGAAGCCACAACAATATCCAGTTTTTCTAATAATTTATCGGGAAAATCCAAAGACCCATCGGCCTTAATGTCCACCTCTGTTGCCTTAAGCAAGGTAAATCCTTTAAATATTTTATTAAGCTTATCTAACTCTTCTGTCTCTTCAAGCAGTTCTTCATCCTTCAGGCCATTAGCCACATGAAGTGATTTTGAGTGATCTGAGACCACGAGATATTTATAACCCATTTTCATGGCGTGTTCAGCCATCTCCTCAAAGGTGGGTGTGCCATCACTCCAGTTAGAGTGGTTGTGGAGGTCTCCCTTTATATCTGAAAGTTCGATGAGCTTTGGCAATTTTCCCTCCAGAGCAGCCTCAATCTCCCCTCTATTTTCACGCAGTTCCGGGGATATCCAATCCATACCCAGGATCTTATAAATATCTTCCTCCAGTTGACCCCCAATTTTTTTATCTCCCTTGAAAATACCGTACTCACTAATTTTTAGTCCCTTCTTCTTTGCGATCTCACGGAGATGGATATTATGTTCCTTTGAGCCGGTGAAATATTGCAACGCCGCACCAAACTCATCTTCATGGACCACCCGTAAATCCACTTGCACCCCCTCTTCTACACGAACGCTACCCTTCGTATCTCCTGCCGCAAATATTTGTGTTACTCCTCGCATATTCACAAATGACTTTACAATATCCGCACCGGCAGTACCTGAAGCGAGTAGATCAATATCTCCAATGGTCTCCTTCATTCTGCGTAATGAGCCTGCGGCCTGAATTTCCTTAATCTGGGAATTATGCTTTAAGCCTTCTATAATCCTTTTCACAACAGGAAATGCCATCCCGATGGATATTCGTTGTTGACTCGTCTTAAACAACTCAATCCCTTTCATGATATTTTCAATCTTTTTATCCCCGATCCCAAACAAACCTTTCAATTTGCCTTCTTGTAAGGCCTTTTCAAGGTCGCCCAAACCGACGATCCCTAGTTCCTTGTTTAACATAGCCACAGTCTTTGGACCCAAGCCCGGTATCTGCATGAGGGTTATTGTTTCTTCAGAAACCCCCTTCATTACTTCCTCATACTTGGACATCTTCCCCGTGTTAATATACTCAATAATCTTTTCAGCCGTGCCTTCACCAACACCGGGGATGTCCGTTAATTTTCCTTCCTTTGCAAGCGCCTCTATGTCCTCGGTCAAATCACCGATTACCCGGGCGGCCTTGCGGTAAGAATTAATACGGAAGGTATTTTCCCCTTTAAGTTCCAGCACATTGGCAATCCGTTCAAATAATGCTGCAATTTCATGATTCTTCATACCGAATCCTCATAAACAGGGATAAAGTTAGAAAGTCCCCTCTTGGGAGGGGATTTAGGGGTGGGTAAGCTTGTCCTCGTGTAAACGGGGATATGTGGATTATACCAATAGCTGTAGAACACTTCAATTTTATTTATTGACAGAAATAGGACTTTTTTCGCATAATTAAACGCCTATTGTAACAGGTCCGCACCCCCCGCATGACCTCCCCCATCGAGGGGGAGGAAACGTTTTTCCCCCGCCCCTGGTGGGAGGGGTAAGGGGTGGGGGTGAACTGATACCGACTATTTATAACCTTTTAAAATTTTAAAAAGAATAAAAAGGAGAAATTGAAACATGGCTGAGCAGATGATTGGCATCATTGGAGGCAGTGGTCTTTATAACATAGAAGGAATCAAGGACGTAAAAACGGTATCAATCGATACGCCTTTTGGCAAACCCTCTGACAGCTATACGGTGGGTTCTCTGGAAGGCCGCAAGGTCGCTTTCTTGCCCCGACACGGCAAAGGCCATACAATTTTACCCTCAGAACTCAATTTTAGAGCCAACATTTATGGGATGAAAAAGCTGGGCGTAGAGCATGTCATTGCTGTTAGCGCTGTTGGCAGTATGAAGGAGGAAATCAAACCCCTGGACATTGTTATACCAGACCAGTTTTTCGACGGGACGCGTGGAAGGATCAGTACCTTCTTTGGGGAGGGCATCGTAGGACATGTAAGTTTCGCCGATCCAGTATGTGAAACACTTGCCAATACATTATATAATGCGGCAAAATCAGTAGGTGCGTGCGTACACAAAGGCGGTACCTATCTATGTATGGAAGGGCCTATGTTCTCTACCCGAGCAGAATCAAATGTGTACCGGCAATGGGGAGTCAGTGTTATTGGTATGACTAATCTCCAGGAAGCCAAACTAGCACGAGAGGCAGAGATATGTTACAGTACGCTGGCCATGGCTACAGATTATGACTGCTGGCACGTGAGCGAGGAAGCAGTAACGTTAGAAATGATTATTGGGAATTTAAATAAAAACTCCGAAACGGCAAAACGCATCCTCAAGTCGGCCATTCCGAAGATTGAGCAGAAGAGAAGTTGTGCATGTGCAACGGCAGTACAAAATGCCATTGTGACGCGTAAAGGCCTGATTCCGGAAAATACCAAAAAGAAGCTCGATATTCTCTTTGGCAAATATCTGAGATAATTCTAAGAATTAATGAGCATAATTCCTGCTCCAAATCTCCCAGTTTCTTGTATATTTCACCTTGATCTGCTTCGGCTTCTGTTGCGACTCTTACATGATGTACATGACTACCATCCGCATCAGGCAGGACAACCGTTACTACCTGATGCGTCTGCAACACCTGCTTGATGGTATTCCAACTGCTCGTATCACCCTTCTGCCTTAAGGTATACTCAATCGCATATAATACAAGCCCCTCCCAACACTCCTGGTTTCTATCTCCTTCATCTCCAGCCCCTCAAACCCTCCTTCTTGCTCAAATCACACCCCTCGAACACCTCTGCCATCGCGAGCTTCTTCCCGTACTCCTCTGCTACCAGTACCGGCCACAACATCCTCGGTTCTTCTACCTTCACCTCGTTAATATTGGACAGCGGACAGGGATCAAACCTTCATTATTCA
This sequence comes from Candidatus Brocadiaceae bacterium, assembly GCA_024653795.1. Classification (GTDB taxonomy): domain Bacteria; phylum Planctomycetota; class Brocadiia; order Brocadiales; family Brocadiaceae; genus Wunengus. The sequence goes on from JANLHY010000305.1 coordinate 3,510, forward strand.
ATAACCAACTGCTTCCTTACAATTGAAATACGAAGGTTTGATCCAAGATTCTTTTCTTATTAACGAAAGGCTTATCAATACAGTGGGGCATGTTTACTGTTGCTCTTGGTATGGCTGTAGGAGGGCTTTTGAATGCCAGAAAAGTAGCACGTATTGGATATTAGGAAAATGGTTATTCAATTAACAGTGCAAATTTACTCTTCGGTAGCGAACTCTCAAGGCTGAAACCTTGAATTTTTTGTAATCATTTTAAACAGAATGGAGCGAATCGTGAATAAAAAAATATTTAAATATAAGGATAAAGGCTTAGAGATCATTGGTGTTGCATTTGATGAAAATGGACAAGAAGCGGTTCCCCCATTCATGAAAGCAATGGGCATCAATTATCAGGTTTATCTTGACGGGGGCGATATTGCCAAGAAGTACGATCTACAGGCATACCCAACAACTATTGTTTACGGAAAAGACGGCAAAGCAGCCAGCAAACACGTTGGTTTTGTATCAGAAAAAGAATTCGAGGACGAACTGAGCAACCTGTTGAAAAATTAACAAAAAACGTTTAGATTCCTTTAGCTAATTTTAGGAGGTTAGAACCATTAATACGCCAAAGGTTTATTTAAAACAGCTCGAAACGTTGTGGTTTCAGGTAACAGGAACTCATTGTAACTTACAGTGTGCCCATTGCTTTATCTCCTGTGGTCCCAAAAACAAAACACATGAGATGATAACCGTAGATACTATACAGTGGTATTTGAAAGAGGCATCAACGCTGGGAGTAAAAGAATTTTACTTTACC
>JANLHY010000308.1 GCA_024653795.1 Candidatus Brocadiaceae bacterium
CATTGAGAGCGAACAAGCTAATGAAACAGCAGAGGTCGCTGCTTAGGAGAAAAAATGGACGCCACTGAAAAAATTTCAACTAAAAACTTGACAAGCTCAACAGCACTACCTCGCTAGGCTTGAGGTTGGCTTTTAATTCTTCATATTTTCGAATAAACGCTTCTTGCCGTAATTTATCGAACTTGGCGGGAACCCCTTTGGGCTTTTTATACGAAAACTTGTGCTTAATCAGCCAATCATGCATGCCTTGTTGCGTATAACTTACACCATAAGTGGCTTGGATGTATTGAATGATTTCTTTGGTTGATGGATAGGTGTTTTTTTCTAAATGAGATATTATCTCTATCGTTTGCTGCTCATTCAACTTACTTGATGAGCCGCCACCGCTTGGTTTTAGTTTTTCCTGCAGTAAGTAATCCTTTAAGTGACCCCATACCGTAGTTTCATGTATGCGTAATGCCTGGGCTATTTGCTTTTGAGTCCAGCCTTCGCTAGCCAACAATACAGCCTTTATCCGATCGCATATCCTACTGTCTCTTTCGGTTTTGTGCTGTTCTTCTAGCTTTTGTTTCTGCTCTTCGCTTAGGGTTATTTTCATTGGTCATTTCTAGTTTACCACAATAAAACGGATTTCAACATTGAATTTTCAATCAGTTTTGGTATAGTCAATAAGCAAAAATCGTCAATTATTTATTGTACGCAATAGATGTGAAACAATCTGGCAGATCACGACAACATTTTTTACGCATTTAAAATTTTCGAATTAAACATTACAAGTAAATTTAGACTAACAAAGGATACAAAGCAATTCCTTACATTTACAAATTTTATTGAAATAAACAATTTCTTCCGTTATAGTAAATTCTCTTTGTGAAAACACCTTAAATATCTTATGATTTTATCGGATCACAGGAAATAAAAGATTATGAAAACTTTCAATGTGGGTCTCATTGGCATGGGAACGGTCGGGACGGGAGTTGCGAAGATTCTTTTGGAAAAAGATTCTCCACTCCTGGAAAAACTCGACTGTGTGCTTGTGTTAAAGGGGTTTGCCGATAGTAACCCGGATGTGAAAAACAAGCTGAATTTATCACCTGAAATTCTCTTCACAAACGATGCGAAGGTACTTTTAAACAATCCTGACATCCAGGTTGTTGTAGAACTTGTTGGAGGATTACATCCAGCAAAGGAAATCATCATGTCTGCCCTTGAAAAAGGCAAGGATGTCGTGACGGCAAATAAAATGCTCCTTGCCCTCCATGGCTCAGAGCTTTTTAGCAAGGCTCGCCAGCACGGCAAAAGCATCTCTTTTGAGGCAAGCGTTGGCGGCGGTATTCCCATAATTGCCGCACTGAGGGATGGCTTTATTGCTAATAGGATTGAATCCATTTTTGGTATTGTGAATGGCACAACAAACTATATTTTAACCAAGATGACCAAAGAGCATGTAAAATACAGCGATGCACTAGCAGAGGCACAAAAATTGGGTTATGCAGAGAAAGACCCTACAATGGACGTTGAAGGTATAGACTCATCACACAAGCTTGCTATTTTAGCAAGGGTTGGCTTTGGTGTAGATATTGATTTTAAATCTATTTATCACGAAGGTATTAGTTCTGTGGATCTGGCCGATATATGGTATGCACACGAACTGGGATATACTTTAAAACTTTTGGCAATTGCAAAAAAGGC
>JANLHY010000321.1 GCA_024653795.1 Candidatus Brocadiaceae bacterium
CATAATTTAAGCAAATTCAATATGAAAGCGCCACTATATAAAATAGAATATGCCTTATTAAATAAGGGTTTAATCAATAAGGAACAATTAGATAAAGTCATAGGTGTCCGGGCAAAAGAACGTATCAAACTGGAGGACGCACTTGTCAAACTTGGATTTCTGACCTATTCAGAAATAATCCAATTTTTCTCCTCACAATATGACTTACCGGTAATCGATCTTGATAAAGCCCATATTGCACCTGAGATAATTAATCTGATACCCGTACAACTCGTAAAAAAACATCACATTGTGCCCGTATCAAAAGATAATGGCGTTATCACCATCGCCGTGAGTAGTCCACCGGACCTTGGGTTTATTGATAACCTCCGTTTTATGTTCAACGCAGATTTCAAATGTGTTCTTGCCACACCAGAAAATATAAAAAAGGCTATACATAAATATTATGAGTTGGAACCGACGGAAACGGTAGACACCTTACTGAAAGAACTCACGATCCGTGAGTCTCCTCAAACTGGCGCAGAAATTGAACTGGTAGAAAAGCTGCAAGTTGAGGCGAAAGGAATGGAAGACGAAGGCCCGATTATTCAGCTGGTTTCTTTGATTATCAATAAGGCCATTGCCTCACGCGCAAGCGATATCCATGTAGAGCCTCTTTCCAATAGATTACGCGTCCGGTACCGTGTCGATGGCGTTTGTCAGGAGGCAGATGTACTGCCGAAACAATTACAGGACTCGATTATTTCCAGAATCAAGATACTCGCAAATATCGATATTTCAGAAAAGAGGCGGCCACAAGATGGGCGCATTGGTCTTAATTATCAGGACAAAGATTTAGACATTCGTGTATCTTGCTTGCCTTCTATTTACGGAGAAAGCGTTGTTATGCGTCTCCTTGAAAAATCGACTATCCTGATGAACCTTAAATATTTAGGATTTTATGAAAATGACTACAAACGTTTTCATTCCATTATCAAAAAACCCAATGGTATATTGCTCATTACCGGTCCTACGGGAAGTGGAAAAACGACTACTTTATATGCTACTATTAATGAACTTAACAAAGGTGATACTAAAATCATTACTGCAGAAGACCCTGTTGAATACACCCTTCGGGGCATTAATCAATGTGAGGTAAATGAAAAAATTGGTTTTAATTTCCCCACAATACTAAGAACCATGCTCCGCCAGGATCCAAATATTATCCTCGTTGGAGAAATCCGTGATGCAGATACCGCGGATACCGCTGTCGCTGCTGCCTTAACAGGACATCTTGTTCTCAGCACTTTGCATACAAACAATGCCCCTTCTGCTATTACAAGATTGATTGATATGGGTATAAAACCTTTTCTCATAGCTTCTTCTCTACAGGGCATAATGGCTCAGCGATTAGTCAGGACGATCTGTACAAATTGTAAAGAACCTGTAACGTACACTCCTGAACAATTGTTAGAAATGGGGTTTGAAACAGAGGCGCTGAAAGATTTTACTTTTTATAAAGGAAAAGGTTGCAGAAAATGCAACAATATAGGGTATCAAGGCAGAATCGGTATTTATGAACTATTAGAGATGAACGAAACTTTACGTGACATGACATATCGCATGGCAGCAACCGAAGAAATCAGAAATGCTGCTAAAACATCGGGAATGACGTCACTGAAAGAAGACGGCCTAAGAAAGGCAAAAGACGGGAAAACCACGTTAGATGAGGTATTCAGGACTACAGGAATTGAAGATTAACGGTAACAGTTTAGTTTTTTGAAAAATCCAGGTAAACATAATAATGAAAACGACAATGTAGCCCCATAGGGGCGATCTGTTTGTAGAAAGAAACGCAAGAACAGCATAAAAGCTCCGTTAGGAGCGACCTGTTTGCTATCAATCATACACAGGTCGCTCCTAACGGAGCTAATCATATTTTAACGATTAATTGCTACAAACAGTACGCCCTTAACAGGGCTTAATTTTCCAAAACACTAAATTGTTGTATGAGTTATTTGTGGACAGATACTATGCAGTCACAAGAGAAAACAAAAACAGACATAAGAGCCGAAGCAAAGAGACGGATATTCGGTCAATTATTAAAAGACAAAGGCTTTATTACTGACAATCAAATTCAGGAAGCGCTGGCTATCCAAAAACAAAAAGGCGGCCTAATTGGAGATATCCTGGTAAGTCTTCATTATGTAACTAATAACCAGATTATGCTTGCAATGAGCGAATACCTCGGACAGGAGATTGTAAACATCGAGGGCATGGACATACCATCTGAAATCATAAACATGATACCACCTGCCATTGCTCAATTGTATCGCATAATTCCCATACAAAAGAAGGAAGATATCCTTACCATTGTTCAGGCAGATTCCTTAAATTTTGAAACACTGGACGATTTAAGATTAATGCTTAAACACCAAATAAAGCCGGCTCTTTGCCACAAAGACGTTGTCCTTCGTGCACTGGAAAAATACTATCCGAAAAAGCACGAATCAGTAGAACAACTATTATTAGAATTTAAAGAAGATAAGTCATACGCCGTATCTGCCAGGGGTGAGTATATTGATATAGACGAATTAAGAAAGATGGCCGATGCTGCCCCTGTAAAAAAGTGGGTTAATCTCATGTTCCTTGATGCCATTTTGGATAAAGCCAGCGACATACACCTGGAACCATTTGAGGACGGATTTAAAATCAGGCACAGAATTGACGGTGTGCTTTACGAAAAGATTTCTCCTCCAAAACAACTAGGTATACCCATTACTTCAAGAATAAAGGTGATGTCCAGTATGGACATCTCAGAAAGAAAATTACCACAAGATGGACGCATTCAACTTAATGTAGGAGGCGCACGCATTGATTTACGTGTATCGACGCTTCCTACAAAATACGGAGAAAGTGTCGTCCTGCGTCTTCTAAATAAATCTGCTGTATCGCTCAATCTGGAAACGTTAGGATTCCGCCCTGAAGAACTAAAGTTAATACACCAATTATTAAATAAGCCCAACGGAATTATTCTTGTTACAGGCCCAACCGGCTCCGGAAAAACAACCACTCTATATGGGGCATTAAATTATTTAAATGACATCGGCACGAAGATTATTACCACTGAAGATCCCGTAGAATATGATATAGACGGCCTCGTTCAGGTACAAATAAACACGTCTATTGGTGTAGATTTTGCAAGTTGTTTAAGGGCGATTTTAAGACAAGACCCTGATATTATCCTTGTGGGTGAAATACGAGATGAAGAAACTGCCAGGATTGCGATACAAGCATCATTGACAGGACACTTGGTATTTAGTACACTGCACACCAACGATGCACCTACTACAGTAACACGTTTAATCGATATAGGTACAAAACCCTATTTAATTGCCGCAACCCTGGAAGCGGTCATTAGCCAAAGACTGGTACGTAAGATATGTACTTCATGCAAGGAAGAATACGAACCCCCGGAAGATTCTTTAATGGAACTAAACCTCACAAATGCAGATATCAAAGGGAAAAGGTTCTTCAGGGGTAAAGGCTGCAACAATTGCAACAATATTGGTTACAAAGGCCGTATGGGTATCTATGAGATTATGGTAATAAATAGTAAAATACGGCGGTTAATTTCCGAACAGGCAAACACAAATGTCATTAGATTGTCTGCAAAGGAAAATGGGATGAACACTTTAAGAGACAGCGGTTTAATTGCAATATTCAACGGTTTAACAACCATTCAAGAAATCGTAAGGGAAACGATGATAACGTGAATTATGAGTAGGGTGGATTAAGTCGTTGGTTTTTACGCCGAATCCATCTTCAATGTATTTGTAAATGGCGGGTTCGCTCCGCTTAACCCACCCTACCGTAAACTACTCAGCCCGTCTGTCATTGCGAGCGTTTTGTGCGAAGCAATCTCCACATCGCGAGTTGGGGATTGCTTCGCAAAGTGCGCTCGCAATGACAGACTGAGTAGTTACAAATCATCAACAAGAATAGATTTAAATTTTGTTCGGTTCGCTTATGTTTCACCCATCATGCGTACTTCTGGGGTATAAAGACAGCTTAGGTTTTAACCTTTTGTTTGGCAATCTCAGCCTTTGCAAATTTAATAAGATGAACAATAGGTCTCTTTGCCGGGCAGATATAACTGCAACAGCCGCATTCCTTACATTCCATAACGTTATTTTCAATTGCCAGATTGAACTCCTTAGCCTCGCACATGATACTCAATTCACTGGGATTCAAACCGTACGGGCAGGCATCAATACAGCGACCACACCGGATGCAAGCGTGTGATTGCCACTGTCGTGCATCCTTTAATACAAGAATACCACCAGTCCCCTTGACGGTGACGGCCGTATCTATATTCCCCTGTGCAATGCCCATCATAGGGCCGCCAAAGATAATTTTATTGGTAGCTGCTGTAGCCTTT
>JANLHY010000336.1 GCA_024653795.1 Candidatus Brocadiaceae bacterium
TTGGTTGTGGCTACGCCACGCTGTGGTAAACTATTACAAAATTTCTACGTGGGAAAAAATATCTCATGGACTTGCATTCTCTGTTTTAACTTACTATAATGTCTTTTTATCTCCTGGCAACGCAGTGTTCGGGAGTAAATAATCTAATCAAAGAAAGGTAACGGCGTAAGATGAAATCAAATAATATCCTTTACGAAACGGCGCTCAAACAGTTCGATACCGTCGCAGAGATACTGGAAATAGAAGATGGAATAAGAGAGCGTATGAGGTATCCAAAACGCTCCCTTATTGTTTCTGTACCCGTTAAAATGGATGATGGCAAAACCAAGGTATTTAAAGGCTATCGGGTACAACATGATATTACGCTAGGCCCCTCCAAGGGTGGTGTTCGGTACCATCCTGGTGTAGACCTTGAAGAAGTCTCCGCACTCGCCATGTTGATGACATGGAAATGCGCACTCATGCACATGCCGTACGGTGGAGCAAAAGGAGGCGTTCAATGCAACCCTGAAGAAATGTCACAAAACGAGTTGGAACGCATGACCCGACGTTACACCACCGAAATTGTTCAAATCATAGGGCCCGATAAGGATATTCCTGCCCCTGATCTTTACACCAATTCACAAACTATGGCATGGATGATGGATACTTACAGTATGCAGCAAGGTAATACCGTCCTGGGTGTCGTTACTGGTAAACCATTGTTATTGGGTGGTTCGCTAGGTAGGGCAGAAGGCACAGGGCGGGGTGTTGCCTATATGGTTATGGAGGCTGCGAGGGTTTTATATAAGGATCTCCGCGGTCTGCGGGTTGCGATTCAGGGATTGGGAAATGTCGGGTCTGTGGCTGCCCGCCTTCTGTACGAGCAGGGTTGTAATATAGTGGCAGTGAGCGATATTAGCGGTGGGGCATACAACCCCAAAGGTATCCTTGTTCCGTACCTCACGCATTATCTTAAAGAAAATAAGCATGTTGTTGGGTTGAAAGAAGCAGTCGCTGTAACAAATGAAGAGCTTTTTGAACTGGATTGCGACGTCATTGTGCCAGCGGCCATAGAAGGACAGATAACGGAAAGGAACGCCGACAAGGTCAAGGCAAAAATTATTGTGGAAGGCGCCAATGGTCCGACAACACCAGTAGCTGATAAAATATTACAAGATAAAAAGGTGTTTCTCCTCCCGGATATACTTGCCAATGCCGGTGGTGTGACTGTCTCGTATTTTGAATGGGTGCAGGACATCCAGTTTTATTTCTGGAGTGAAGAAGATATTCAAAAGAAACTCAAAGATGTCATGGTCGGTACGTTCAACAGGGTATTGGCGCTTTCCAATAAAAAGGGTATTGATATGCGCACCGCTGCTCTGATGTTGGGCATAGGGCGTGTGGCAGAAGCTAAAAAAATGCGAGGACTATACCCTTAATTAAGATTTTCAATATTTACTCTATCCGTTTTTGTGGAAGTATTTCAGAATAAACAACACGAAGAAATTGCTGTTAAAAGAAGTCTTGACCTTTCCATCAAAGACGGTGTGGCATTTGCCGCAACTACCGGATTTGGAGACAACTACATAAACCCGTTTGCCGTAGCCATTGGCGCCAGTAATCTCCAGATTGGTTTATTGAGTTCCTTTACCCAGTTAGTTTCTTCGTTGATGCAGCTCAAGGCTGCCGACATTACGGAACGGCTTGGAAGTAGAAAGAAGGTTATCGTCCTCTCTGTTTTCTTTCAGGCCCTCATGCTGCTTCCTGTTGCAATGAACCCATATCTACCACAATCCATCCAGGTACAGGCGCTTATTTGTTTTTCCACCTTATATTTGTTGTTTGCATCCTTTGCCAATCCTCCCTGGGGATCACTGATGGCAGACCTTGTGCCCGAAGGAAAGAGAGGGGCATTTTTCAGTAAACGCGGAAGGATTGTTGGTCTGGTAACAGTAATCAGTGCATTTCTGGCGGGTTACATCCTGCATCTATTCAAAAAACAATCTCTTACAGGCTTTACCATCATATTTCTTGTCGCTCTGGTCTCAAGGTATGTATCGTGTTATTTCCTGAACAGGATGTACGAACCGCCTCTTGAGATAAAAAGAGAACATTATTTTTCATTTTCAGAATTTTTACAAAGATTGAATGTTGGAAATTTTGGGAAGTATGTGATGTTTCACAGTTCTTTCAGTTCCGCGGTATTCCTGGCCTCGCCGTTTTTCCCGGTATTTATGCTCCGCGACCTCGGTTTTTCCTATATTACCTACACGATCGTCACTACAACCGTTCCCCTTGCCAGTATATTAGCCGTAAGCTATTGGGGACGGCGTGCAGATGCAATCGGGAATCGGCGGATTATAAAAATATGCACTTTGGTTGTATCTGTGCTGCCTGTTATGTGGCTCTTTTCAAGAAATGTATATTTTTTATTGGTGATCCAAGCACTCGCGGGTATATTTTGGGCAGGGTTTAACTTATGTTCTTCCAATTTTATTTATGATTCCGTAACTCCTGAAAAACGAACCCGCTGCATTTCTTATTTTAATACAATTAATGGCCTTGCGATTTGTATGGGGAATCTGCTCGGTGGCTTTCTGGCAACCCACATACCTCGTTCTTTTGGTTATCAACTCCTTACTCTCTTTGCAATTTCATCCTTCTTGAGAATCATCGTATCTACAATTTTGTTAAGACGGGTAAAAGAGATCAGAAAAATTGCTTATTAAATCGCTACTCATTTTTATGCTTACCTACATTATCATCTCCGCCCAGAAGATGAAATGGCACAGATTGGACAGGCCTTCAGGGGCATTGTTAGGCGCAGTGTTGATGGTGATTACCGGCGTGTTAACATTGGATGAGGCTTATCGAACCATTGATTTTAATACTATTTTGTTATTACTGGGCATGATGCTCGTTATCGCCTATCTCAAGATAGCAAATTGTTTCAAATATCTTTCGTATTTGTTGATTACACATGCCAGAAATTCCTTTCTCCTGCTGTGTTTTGTATCCTTCTCCAGTGGTATTCTTTCTGCATTATTTGTTAATGACACAATCTGTTTGATGTTTACTCCACTCCTGATACTTGCTTTAGATCAGACAAAGCTCAATCCAGTTCCTTTTCTCATAGCGCTGGCTACCTCTTCCAACATTGGGAGCGTAGTTACCTTAACAGGTAATCCACAAAACATGCTTATAGGCGTTTTTTCAAAAATACCCTATCTGGATTTTACCCTACACCTTATACCTATTGGTTTACTAAGTCTTGTAGCTAACATACTCATTATTTATATGTTATTCAGAAAAGATATTAATTTTAAAAAATTAGATGCGATTGCATTGATAAAGCCAGAACTTGACGTAAAACTTACCACAAAATCTCTCGTTGTGCTTTTCTTTATCTTTTTAGGATTTATTTTTACGGGCAACCTTCCCTTGTCTGCAATAACAGGCGGGCTTGCACTCCTCATACTATCAGGAATGAAACCGCAGCATGTGATGGAAAAGGTCGATTGGACTCTGTTATTATTCTTCAGTGGATTATTTATT
>JANLHY010000347.1 GCA_024653795.1 Candidatus Brocadiaceae bacterium
AATACCACCTACTTCTTTACGGCTTATTATCGGATAAATTAGGTATTCGGCAACTATTTCTATATTGCATGTAGTGGCAATTCATGAATTGCCACTACAAGATTGAAATTCACGGACATTAAATACCTTAGGCCCGGAGGGCAGAAAGCATATAGCCAGGGGTGAAGCCCCATAAGCGCTAAGTTGTTTTTGATATTTCTTACAAGTAGTCTAATATCGAATATCGAACAAGGAATAATGAATGTCGAAGGATAAGAGAATATTTGACCTTGAAGAACGCTTAATAGATTTTGCCGTAAGAATTATTCGTACAAAAGGAGGATAAGAAAACTTCATAATTCGAAATTCCTTGTTCGATATTCGTTATTCATTATACGGTTAAATTAATCCGTAATTTTAACTTAGCGCTTATGGGACATTTCCTCCCCCTGTCCCCCTCACTGAGGGGGAGAAAGGGGGTGGGGGGAGGTTAGGTGGGGGCGCTGAACTGTTACGAAGGCTTTTAGTTTTACCTCCCCTTCATCGTTCGACTGAGCGCTCACGACGAAGTCCCCTCCTTGCGAAGGAGGGGAAAGAGGGGTGGTTATAAGTTCACTCCTGTTGCAATTGCTCCCTGATTCCTGTCTGCGTGCGGACACGCACAGGCAGGGCTGAATGCTTGTTTATTAGTAACAGTTTAGTTTTTTGAGAACATCAATAGTTGAAAATATCTCTGTGACAATATGTAGCGGCAATTCATGAATTGCCGCTACATTGCATAATAAACACATTATTACTGGAATTTTTCAAAAAACTAAACTGTTACGTTTATTCCTGGGACACTTCTACTCTATTTCTACCCTTTGTTATTGCGGAGGAGAGCGCTAATTCCACGGAATGGATTAACTCTTCAGGCGAATGTCCTTTAAATGCGGAAGCTCCCATACTTACCGTAATTTTCCCCTTTGGCTGAACTTCTTCGTAGAGAAATGGATAATCATGGATCATTGAAATAAATCTCTTCGCCAGAATTAAACCTGAAGAAAGAAACGTATTCGTCAATATTATTGCAAAGGAATCGATACCATGTCTTACGAGCACATCAGAACCCCGTATATTTTTTCTGATGATCTCAGCAATCTTCTTCAAGATAATATTGCCGTAATGTTCGCCTTTTTTGCTAACATAGTGTCCAAATTGATCCACATCAAGGATCAACAGGACGAGTGGCAAGTTATATCTTGTTGACCTCCTTGTCTCCTGGGCAAGCCTGATTTGAAAATATCTGTAATTGAAGACTCCTGTCAGCTCGTCGATTAGCCCTGCCTTCTTTGGATATAAGATCTCCATGTTCCTCAAATGATTTACAATCTCTTTCGAACTAATGGCGTCTTTACACAGCACCATTTCTATTTGACCTGCAAATTCAAGCCTCTCATCTGGTGAAAGGTCTGTGGATGTTATGGCAAAGATTGGTATATCTCTCAAAGCGGGGTTTTCGTGATATTCTTTGATTACCTTAAATCCACCTTCAGGTATATTTAAATCAATAATCATTAAATTCGGTTTAGTTGTCAATGCAAGATTAAAGGCGCCTTCTGTGTCAGAGGCTGATTGCATGACAAACCCTTCATTCTGAAGGATATTATAGAGATTATTCCGCATGGTGTTGTCATTGGTGATAACGAGAATATTAACTGGATAACGGGCCTTTTTAGTTAATAAGGACATTCCTGCTAGTTTTTCAAGGAGGGTGGACTTATCCACTGGTTTTACCATGTAGTCCGTTGCCCCCAGGGCAAAAGCAAGCTCCTTATTTTCAATTATTGAATGAATGATTACCGGGATGTCTCTCGTTTCAGGATCGGCTTTAAGTGACTGAAGCACCTCCCAACCATCTTTTTTGGGAAGCATTATGTCTAAGGTGATTACAAAGGGTTTAAGTTCTTTTGCCTTGAGTATGGCTTCTTCCCCATCATAGGCATGAGCAACCCTGTATCCGGCTTGAGTAAGATGGATGGTTAGAATTTCTACTGTCGGGACGTCGTCCTCCACCACAAGCACCAACGGACATTCTTCTTTTAAATGTGTCTCGGCAATTGGGGGGAATATGGGTTTTAGCATCGTGGCTTGCTTTTCATGGACGACAAAAGGTAAATACACATTGAAGATAGCTCCCTGGCCGTATGTGCCGCCAACCTCTACCTGTCCCCCGTGCAATTCTACCAGTTTCTTTGTTAATGAAAGGCCGAGTCCGGTACCCTCGGTTGACTTGGATGTGTCGAGCTGTTCAAATTCTTCAAAGATTATTTCCCTATCCTCGGGTCGAATGCCAACACCGGTATCCCATACGGAGACCTTGAGCAGCCGCTGCGATTCTAAAGCCCATGGTAAAATCTCTTTGTTGCCTCTTACCTTTTCTATATTTATTCCAACTGTGCCACCTTCTGGCGTAAATTTTATTGCGTTGCTTAATAGATTGTATAGTATCTGTTTGAATTTGATTTTATCCGCAGTAAAACTGTCAACTTCACTGCTCATTTCAATTTTTGGTTCTATCCTTTTCCTCTCCGCAAGGGGTTTTAATACCATCAATACTTCATCAACCGTTGTTTTTAAAGGAAAAGTTTGGTATGAAAGTTCCATTTTTCCTGCTTCTATCTTAGCGAGGTCTAAGATATTGTTTACGAGGTGAATGAGGTGTTTGCCAGAGGTATAGATAGTGTTTGTATATCTTTGCTGTTTTTCATTTAAATCTCCAAAGGTTTTTTGGAGGAGTATTTCTGAAAATCCTATTATGGAATGAAGGGGTGTCCTGAGTTCGTGGCTTGCATTGGCTATAAAACGTCCTTTCAACTCATTTGCCTTGTTTAGTTCCTTGTTTATTTTTTCAAATTCCTTTGTCCTTTCAAATACTTTATCCTCAAGGTTCTCAGTAAGTTCTTCAAGTTCTTTATTTTTCTTCTTAAGCTGTTCTCTCAAGCGTTTTTCTTCTGTAATGTCTTTGCTTATGCCTACAGTTCCTATGATATTGCCGGATTTATCCTTTAATACGGATATGGTGAGGCTTATGTCAACGGGAGAACCATCTTTTTTAAGGAACTTTGTTTCATAGTTGTATATTGCCTCTTTTTTAAGGAGGGTTTCGCTGATATTTGTCCTTTCGTCATTGTCAGCATAGAGTATTGCTGCTTTTTTGCCTGTAATCTCATCGATGCTATATCCCAGTATTCTTTCTACACCCCTTGAACATTTCACAACTCTGCCTTCGCGATCGGTGGTAATAATCATATCCTGTGAATCATCCAGCGTGCATTGCAGATAAGCAAGAGATTCTTCAATATCAAGGAGTAATATCTGCTTTTCAATAGACTCGACTGCTAAGGTGTAAAAATTCTTTATGAGATATCTATGTTTCTCTGTAAACTCCATTGTTTCAAATTTGCCTAAATAGATAATTCCCGTTATATTAGCGCAAAGATGCAGTGGCAATATGAATAGCGATTTTATCCCTTCTTCACGTATGTGGGTATTTTCAAATATCGGCTCATGCTCAATATTTTGAAATTCTACTGGCTCCGTAATTTTTAAAAAATGCGGAATGTCTTCTCCCTGTAATTTTTTCAGAAAATCATTGCTTAACCCTTTTTGTGATTTTATCATTACGTTTGAATCTCTAATCAGGATAATACTACCTGCAGAAGTATCAGTAAGTTCCATAGCAGAAAAAAGCACTTCATCCAAAACCTCTTTCAGATTTTTTGCCTTTGTAACATTGATCCCTTTTTGATAGAGGGTCTTGAGTTGTTCAATCCTGTCCCTGATTGAGGCAGTCATGATGTTAAATGCCTTTCCTAGCTGCCCGATTTCATCACCGTTTGCAAAGGGAACAACTTTTGTAAAATTTCCATCAATAACTTCTTCTGATATTGAGGCGAGTAGTTTGATGCGTTTTGTACTGAGCCGTCCAATGATAATAGATGCCGCGATGACCATACAAGCTATAATACTACTGATAATGCCCATATAAAATATATTGGTATGAACAGGTTCAAGAAAGGTCGAATCTGGTACGGTAGCGATGATTCGCCAGCCGTTATCCATGACTCTGATTGCTGAATGATAGGTTCCTTTTCCTATAACGAGTCCATGCTGAAAATACCGGGGAGGCAATGGCATGGTTACAGCATCCATTACCTCTGGTATATCAGTTGACGCTATTTTCTTGATATCACTTCCATACCGTTTTTCCTTCAGGATTTGTTCTTCAACTTCTGGTTTTAAAGGTACCCATGACTTAAAAATTAAAGCCCTCATTGTTGAATGGGCAATACGCACCCCGTCTGAATTGGATAGTATCACTGCGTTTCCTGCGCCCACCCTTCCGGTTTCTGTTTCAATAAGTTTCCACAATTCTTCTGCATCACACTGTGCTACCAGAACACCAGCTATCCCCCGATCCTTGCCCTCGACACTGATCGGGGGAGTGTCGAGGGCAAGTTTATTTGTGTGCTTGATGGGTATACTAAAGTATATAGATGGTTTACCTTCGTC
>JANLHY010000351.1 GCA_024653795.1 Candidatus Brocadiaceae bacterium
ATAGACCTTGCCCGCGCATCGTTTCCAACTTCAATTGTACCCACTTTGAAGGAAATGGGGTACAAAATCGATGTTGAAACACAACTCATTCATGAATCAAAGGACAAACTGTTTGACGACTTATTTCTAACACTGGAAAAGAGAACCCAAGCAATCCTCCACTTTATGAAGAATGAAGTTTGGGATCTTTTTATTGGAATATTTACAGAAACAGACAGACTGCATCACTTCTTCTGGGAATTTACGGAAAGAAATGACCCAAAATACAGTCCTCTATTTCTGGACTATTACAAAAAAATAGATGCCTCTATCGGCAATATTATGGAAAATATCGGTAACGATACTACTCTTATTCTTCTGTCTGACCACGGATTTTGTGCATTACAACAAGAGGTATATATTAATCACTGGTTAAAAGAAGAGGGTCTTTTAAATTTTAAAACCGCTCCTCCAAAATCTTTATTTCATATAGGCGACGGGTCAAAAGCTTACTGTATGGATCCGGGGAGGATTTATATCAATCTGAAAGGGCGAGAGCCAAATGGCTGTGTAGAACCTGGTAATGATTATGAGCAATTGAGGGACACAATTATATCCAGGCTTATAAAACTCAAAGACCCTGCTACACAAACAAACATCATTGATAGAATCCACAAACGGGAAGAAATTTATCATGGAAAATATTTTGACAGGGCGCCCGACCTCGTCATCGAGCCCAAACACGGCTACGATTTAAAAGGGGCTATCTATAAAGAAGCGCTTCTGAGTAAGGGCAATTTTAGCGGTATGCATACCTACGATGACGCCTTTGTGTATATTAATCACAGCAACATTATTAAACACCCTATAGAAATTACTGATGTTACTGCAACCGTCTTAGCGTCACTGGATATTCCAATACCCGGCGACATGGATGGAGTCAATTTTGTAAAATGGAACTAACGATTATTGGTTCAGGCACGGGAATGCCATTTCACGAAGGTTTGTTATCAACCTTTGGAGAAACCATAAAACCCAAGACCTTTGATCTACATTTCAAAGAAATCGACAGGGGAGAACTGACTTACAATGATTGGAAAATTATTATAGAACCATTACTACATTCAATGCACAGTATCGGCTTTCGTATAGAATCGCACGATAATAAGACACTGACATACTCTGGCGATACGGACTATTGTGACGGCATTATCCGTCTTGCCAGGAAAGTTAACACCCTGGTTCTTGAATGTTCTTTTCCGGACGACCAAAAGGTAGAAGGGCATCGGACTCCTCAACTGTGTGCCAGAATTGCCTGTGAATCACAGTGTGAAAGATTAATCCTGTCGCACTTTTATCCTGTATGCGATGCCAGCATAAAGGAAAACAATAAAGACTTGTTAAAAAGGCTTAAAAATATTTATAATGGCGATATTGTATTTGCGGAGGATTTTGCCCGGTTTACAATTTAAGTAACTATTACCAATTTAACAAGTTCGATTACATTTAAAATTGGATTTAAATTATGAAAAAATCAAAGAAGTCTGATAATGAATCGTATGCCCTTCTTGTTACAGACATGTTGAATGACTTTGTCAATAAAGGAGCTACTCTGGAAGTACCCACAGCAAGAGCGATAATTCAGCATATTCGAGAAGAAATAGACAAGGCGAGAAAGAAGCGCATCCCCATTATTTATTGCTGTGACGCGCATAAAGATAATGACCATGAATTTAAATTATGGCCCAGGCATGCGGTAAAAGGAACGGCAGGTGCAGACGTTATCGAACAACTCAAACCTCAAAAAGAAGATTATGTGATATCGAAAACCTATTATTCCTGTTTTTATAAAACCTCTCTGGATAAACTACTAAAAAAATTAGGGACAACCCACCTGATACTCACCGGCGTTGTAACTAATATTTGTATTTTATATACTACTGCGGAAGCTTATATGAGAGGATATAAGGTCACGATACCAAAAAATTGTGTTGCAGCGCTTACAAAGAACGAACATCAATTTGCCTTACAACAAATGCAGCGTGTTTTCCACGCCGAGATAGTTTAAATCTTAATTTTACACGGACAAAAAAGGCATATGAAATTATCACATTTCATATGCCTTGGATTTAAATCGGCTAACACAAATTGAGCCGACTGCGTATATAAAAAAGGGCACATGAAATTCATACTTCACATGCCCTTTTATTTTCAGATGGGTGTATTAAAATTGCAAATACAAACCACTGTCAAATTACTTTGCTCCAAAATTCCTTACAATCTCCACCATCTTCTCAATCATTTCAGGTGACATCTTTCCCTGATATCCAGGGCATTTCCCCTTGCCTGCATTGATATGCTTTACAAACTGATCATCTGTTTTTGAAGATTGGAAAGCAGCGTCAGTAAAATCAGGCACACCATATTCATGACCCTTTGCAGTGCCCTTGCCACCATTTCCGTGGCAGTAATAACAGCTCTCCTGCACGGCAAAACCAAGACCAGCAAAAATGGTATACGGACTCTTTGTGGTATCACCTGGTTCGTGATGTGTTAAAGCCCAAGCGGAACTCCCTAAAGATAACCCCAAACCAGCGATTACTGGTAATATGTATGATAAACGGAATATTTTCATAATTCAACCTCCCCTCATTTATGTTTACGTAGGATATTTATTAGATTACGGAACAAGCTTCAACTCTGACTTATAAATCTTATGACAATTCCTGCAGGCAATGGTAAGTCTTCTAAACTGAACCTGAATTTCTTCCAGATCCTTGTTTCCAGATGCCTTATCAATTTCAGTTGCATGATAAAGAACTTCACCATTCAAAACCTTGTAATTCTTATCAGATGCAAATTTCTCTGTTGATGTATTGGTGTCTGCAACGATTGCCTTCGCAAAACCTGAAAATTTTCCAAATTGTTCGGCACTGGCTTCTGAAAGCCCAGTCATTGCCCTCATCCCCTGAAAATTATCCCACATCTTTTTGCATAATTCACCCTGGCCTGCCTGTCCATAACTAACAGAACTCACTGCAGCAATGAACAATGTAATTGTCCCTGCGATAAGACCCTTTTTTAGGCTCATTTTTTCCCCTCCTCACTTTCCTTTTTTAAAATAACGTAATAATCTACATGACTATTTCCACAAGTATTGAACTTCTATGCAACAATTCTTCCTAAGCATTAAACCACTTATTTTAATGTAGAGAGGGCACCAATTCTTAAAATTAGTATCTCTGTAATTTTCAAATCCGCCCCCAAGCCTTAGACCTTTCACCTCCCTTCATACCAAAAAATCGATAGCATAGAACAATATGCCACAACCTAACCTAATATATCAAGGCAATCCTGCAATATCAAATTGACGACCTTTAGATATTTTCAAAACAACACAGTACATGAAGCACTCTTCAAGAGGCAGAGCTATCCAATATATCATTGAAAGCAAAATGAGTCAAGTAAAAATTTTCTGGATAAATTGTACTGAAATCTTCAAAAAAATCCATTTTCCGCTTTAAGCAAATTCCAACATTTCCCGCAAAACATCCGTTACCAATCTTTTGGAACACCTGTTTCTTTCGGCGCGGGAATCTCCGTCTGTCCGGGTTGTAATCCTTCTTTTTTCCCAGGATATAGCTGTGGATAAAGATGAATCCCTAAATGCTTATGGCACAAGGCACACGCCTGCCTTAACCTTCGAACTTGCCATTGGGCATCTTCCAACGCGCCCTGTTCACCCTTTTGGCTAACAATTTCATGCATTTTCTCGGCCTCTGCCATCAGTGTCTTATTAAGATCCTGGTATTTCCGGTCGTCAGGACGAGAAAATTTACTAATGATTGTCTTCATCAGTTTCGCAATGTTCGCACTCGATTCAGCTATAACCTTCCAATCATTGTCGCTATATTTGTAATACCCTGATATTTCTTCAACAGCCTTATAGCTTTTATCTATTTCATCCATTATCTTTGCCAATTCACTCTTCTCTTTTTCCTGCTT
>JANLHY010000354.1 GCA_024653795.1 Candidatus Brocadiaceae bacterium
CTTTATCAAAGAACAAGACACTTGCTGATGATTACTTCAAAGTTAAATCTAAGCGACTCAAGAAAAAATTGGCTGCTTAATTTTTAACAAAGTAATGATGGTAACCTCAAAATATGCGCCTTTTTCAATTAATACTCGATAAACCATAATTTCCCCTTTCCTACTCTGTGGTTTTTCTTCCCATAGTTTCCCTCATTGCGGGTTCACGTTTGTAACGTGAACCCCACCTTTTATATTGTTGACCTCGTTATCGATTGCACCCTGTCCTCGACTCAGTTCGGGGAACAGTGCTATTATCCAAATAAACCCACAGGTTCAGGTTTCAAACCTGAACCCACCGGAAGGGAATGGACAAAACCATTCCTTTCCTTTTTCTCTACACGATTTGCGACTCTCCCTTCATAACACCCTTGCATTCCTTGATAATCTGTAAGAGTTCTAATTTAGACGGGCAGATGAAACTGCACAACCCGCACTCAATACACTTTTCCAGGTTATAGAGGCGCGCCTTATGCTTTTCTCCTCTCTTGTAACTGTGATAATAGAGCGCCGGTTCTAAATCCACGGGACAAATGTCATCGCAAAAATTGCAATAGACGCACCGCCTCAATTCTCCAAGCATGTTTGTGGTTAATACTAACTCATCCGATTTGAACATGGGAAACATTACCTTCTGGTCCAGTTCCTCTAAAACCACAATATTATTGATAGACCAGCCAATCTTCTGAGATAAATCCGTTACTTCTCTGCCGTGTAAGGGGCCATTTACAAACACACGACATTTGCCTGACTCTTTGACCCTATTCTGGAGTATCTTCTCAAGAGACGTTCCCAGTTGTACATTGATAATCTCATTCTCCTTCAGGCCTGTGCCTGAAAGGGCAATGAAACGCGAATCAACCTTATTCCCCAGCATACAATTTTCGTAAATGGCCGATACCGTTTGTGCATCCAGAATCGAGACGCCCTGCGCCATTGTATCCTGACCGAAATTTATTTCAATGCCCAAAACAACCTTTGAAAGAATGACGGGGTCGTCTTGAGGATATTTTGCAGCTAACGCAAAAACCTTCATCCATTCGGCATTACCTGCGTAATCCTTTACCGCAGCATTGTGTTCGTATTCTTTTTTATTTATAGCTATGTAACATTTAGCCCCTGAAAAGTAACGTGTTTTAATCTCTTTGAGCTTGTTGAGGAATGCAGCAGTCTTGTGTTCAAGGATTACCCAATTAGGTAATGCCCATGGTTCGGTAGGACATAGATCAACAATAACATGTTGAATCTTTTGATCAGGAACGCGAAATTCAAATACTTCAGGAATGCCATCCGATGAGATTCTTTCTATAATATTGCAAAATCTTAACGGATAGGTGTCCAGGAGATTAAAACCACCCTTAAACCCTATA
>JANLHY010000382.1 GCA_024653795.1 Candidatus Brocadiaceae bacterium
GTTGGAAGGTATCGATTTCAATAAAGCCCTGATGCACGGTATGCTGAGTTTCCTACTGTTTTCCGGTGCCTTGCACGTAAATCTTGATGATCTGGCAAAACATAAACGGATCATCAGTATACTGGCTACATTTGGTGTAGTGATAAGCACCTTTATCGTTGGCGGCTCTGCCTGGATAGTTTTCTCGCTTATAGGGATCAAATTGCCATTTATTTACTGTTTGCTATTCGGAAGTCTTATAGCACCAACTGATCCAATCGCAGTGATCGGTATTCTCAAGAAAGCGGGAGTTCCTAAGAGCCTTGAGACCAAGATCACCGGTGAAAGCCTGTTTAATGACGGTGTAGCTGTTGTTGTGTTTCTGGTTATTATGGGAATTATTGCGGGAGGTCATGACGTTACGGTCCAACACATAATACTCCTGTTTATAGAAGAAGCTATAGGTGGAATATTTTTCGGATTTATCATTGGCTGGCTTACCTACTTGATGCTGAAGAGTGTAGACAATTATCAAGTTGAAGTGCTACTCACGTTAGCACTGGTCATGGGCGGTTTCGCCCTCGCACACGCCATCCATGCTTCCGGCCCTATTGCCATGGTGGTCGCAGGAATATTTATCGGCAACAGAGGACGTCTCTTTGCCATGAGCGAAAGGACCAGAGAACACCTGGATTCCTTCTGGGAATTAATGGACGAAATATTAAATGCCGTCCTTTTCCTGCTAATTGGTCTTGAGGTATTAGTCATTGCTACTAAGGGAAGTTATTTAATCGCTGGCCTGGCGATGATACCTATTGTGCTACTTGCACGTTTCATAAGTGTAGGCTTACCTGTCACGTTAATGCGACTCATAAGGGATTTCAGCCCTAATGCCGTAAAGATTATGACCTGGGGTGGCTTGCGAGGAGGCATATCAGTAGCCCTGGCTCTTTCAATTCCAAGCGGTCCGGAAAGAGAAGCCTTATTAACCGTCACTTACATTATAGTGGTATTTTCCATACTGGTGCAGGGTTTGACCATCAAACACCTGGTAGCCTCTAAAAAAGTTAAAAGTGCCTAGTGTTTACTCTTTAGCCCCTGTCTGCAGTAAAACAAAAGCATTTCTGGAAGGACACGGTATTAGTGTATCAGTTTACCTTTAAGCATGTTCCCCGATTTAATATGAATCCTGAGGTTCCTAAATTTCGAGCTCTCCAAGAAATCTTGTTAGCAGCTCTTTTGGCAAACCAACCACATTTGAAAAACTACCCTTAATACTTTCAACAAACGCCCTACCATATTCCTGTATCCCATATGCGCCCGCCTTGTCCAAAGGCTCGCCTGATTCTACATAATCATTTATCTCTTTTTCTGACAAATCCTTAAACTTAACTTCCGTTTTATCACATCCAACTAATTTTTTATTTTTTTGCATATCAATAACTGCCAGTCCGGAAAAAACACTATGATAATTACCTCTAAGTTTCATGAGCATAATATACGCATTGTCAGGAGTTAATGGCTTTCCAAGAATTTCGTTATTAAATGTAACTATGGTATCACCGCCGATTATGATTGAATCTTTATACTTTTCGGCGACCTCCTTTGCTTTGCCAAGTGCATTATGACAAACCAGCGCCTCCGGATCTAAACCGCTAACTCTTTCTTTATATTTCACAGGATAACTGACCACAAAATCCAGACCCAAATCTTTCAATATTTGTTGCCTTCTTGTCGATGATGATGCAAGACAGATATTTCTCATGTTCATAAATTCCATCATACCTTGTTGATAACATTAAATCGGCTCTTTAGGATTTTAAGTGGGTGAGTAGTGTATGTTAAATTTAGTAAAATCAAGTTTCCCCGTTACCAGGAACGCAACTATTTTAAAATAACGTATATTACGAAAGCCTCTGGCTTTTGCTTTTGCTGCTTGAATCAGAGAATTCAGCCCTTCAAGTAGGCCATTGTTAATACGGGATTTTTTCCAGTGAAGAACACCATCCCAATGATTTTTAATCGTATAGGCAGCTTCCTTAATAGGTTCAAGGCGACTATGGGTCGCCCAGAAGTACCATTTATTTAATAGGTTTTCAAACTCACTTTCGGTAGGAGCCTTATATATTTCTTGAAAATTTTCTCGAATATGAAGAGCTCTAATTGATTTTAAGTTAAGTCGTGAAATAGATAATTCCTTTCGTGTTTGAGCCTGCTTTTGTGTTAAGTTTTTTTCGTTCTTTAAAAAAATATATCGATTTCCTTTGAGAATATCTTGATCTTTCGATTCTTGTTTGCGAACTTCATTTACAGCAGCATTGATTATTTTCATAATATGAAACCGATCAAAGGTGATCTTTGCTTTGGGTAAATACTTGTCGACTCCTTTGATAAACGCCGGTGACATGTCGCAGCTAATGTCCACAATTTTATCAGGATCACCGCTATGTGCTTTAACATCGTCAACGAAAGCCTTTACTGTTTTATGATCTTTACCTTCGGCTATAAAAATCGTCCGTTTCTTTAACAAGTCAACGAATAACGTTATGTAGTCATGCCCTGTTCGTTTAGATGTTTCATCCATACCAACGACTGATAATTGACTGTAATCGTTGTTAGCCAAAGCGTTAGTCACATAACGATCCAACA
>JANLHY010000389.1 GCA_024653795.1 Candidatus Brocadiaceae bacterium
CTGAATTTCCTTTTTAATGAGAAAGACAAAAACGGCTATCCTTATTTACGATGACAGGTGCAGTTTGTGCCGTGGGTGCATGAAATGGATTGAATTACACGCCATACAAGAGGATGCCTTTGAGTTTATACCATGTCAATCAGAGGAGCGCAAAAATCGGTTCCCGGTAATAACAGATAAAGCCTGCCAAAAATCTTTCCACATAGTGCTTCCCAATAATAAGATATTGGCGGGAGACAAGGCATTACCAGAGGTGCTCAATCGGTTGAAGGGTTTTAGGTGGTTGTCTATCCTATTCAAAACGCCTGTAATCAGGATGTTTTTGTACGCTATTTATCGCTGGGTTTCCAACAACAGGTTCATCATTTCGCAGACGATAAAACCCCTGATCGAAGAGTAAGCCATTACCGCCTTTAGGCAATAGTAGTTTACTTTAAATCAGTGTTGTATGACCGTAGACCTTTTTAAATTATGGAATCCGGTAAGAACTCTTCAAGAAAACTAATCTGGAATCGGCTTAAAGTATTCCTTTACACTGTACCGAGTAGATTGGGAGGCTCACGCCTCCCTCACCCTCTAAGAACTGTGCGAGCGGGTTTCCCAGCACACAGCTCAAGCCTCTGTAAGGTTTTATTTTACTAAAACCCGGTAGTTAAATTATCAGCTTATCGGGATAATATTGCTGTAGGTTCGCCTCATGTTAAAATAGCCGGTATATTTCGGATTGAAGGGATTTGCTTCACCCTTTATCTTTATATACCTGACTAATTTTATATATGTAGGCTTTATTAATTCAAGCAGTTTCTTATTACCGCTTTTTTCCTTAATAATACAGCAGAATCCCCATTTCCGTTTCGGATGGTTGAAATATTTCTTTATTCTCCATCCGCAACTTTTTTCGGGATGTCTTTTTTTTATCCAACGCCATAGCGCTTGAAAGATTATTTTGTTCGCATGTGAAAATGCTTTGGCAGATTGCGCATATCTCTGATAATTCGCCCAACCTAAAATCATTGGGTTGAGTTGGTTAATCAGGTCTGCTGTTTTCCGTCCTCGACATTTTTTGATTACGGTTTTCACCTTATCCAGAAAACTTTTTATATTTTCTTTTGAAGGCGTTATAATCAGCCTATTGCGGTATTTTTTTAAGTTTTGACCGAGAAAATCAAAACCCTGCTCTATGCCGACAATTTTAGTTTTCTCCTCTGATAATTTCAAACCTCTCGGTTTAAGAAA
>JANLHY010000393.1 GCA_024653795.1 Candidatus Brocadiaceae bacterium
CTTTTTTACCATACGCCATTGCAAGCAGCCAATGTGCTTTTTTATTCCTGGAATCTATCTTAATAACCTCTCTTGCCTCAGATACTGCTTTATCAAACAGGCAATCGCGGATGAAGCGTTCTGCTTCTGTGACGAGCTTTTCAGCAATACGGTCTCTCAGCCGTTTCGCCTCATCTAACTCTTTTATTGCCTCGTCCAGCATCCACTTCTTTGCATAAAAACAACCCAGGTAGACACGGGCTTCTACAAGGTCGGGTTTCATGGATATTACCTTTTTAATATCTTCAATAGCTGCATCAAGTATTCCCTTCTCTGCATGAGCACAGGCCAATTTAAGATAGGCTTCTACACAATCAGGCATTTCTCTTAAAACGTCCTCGTACTCGCGTATGGCTTGATCAATTACGGAAATTTCTTTTTTCCCGTTAGCGGTAAAGCCTTTTCGTAACAGTTCACCCCCTCCCCTAACCCCTCCCACCAGGGGCGGGGAATACTCATTGTTCCCTTGTATTCCTCCCCCTGTCCCCCTCACTGAGGGGGAGAAAGGGGGAGGGGGAAGGTTTAGGTGGGGGTGAGCTGTTACGCCTTTTCTAACAAAACAGGATTCCAGTTCTAATACTTTTTTATATTCGTTTAAGGCATCGCCCAATCTCCCCTGCATCACATAGCACAGCCCTAACAACTCGTGAGCGCCGGGAAATTCGCTTATCACATCAATCACTTCTTCAAAACTTACCGTAAATTCCTTAACTGCGGCAGGAAGGCCTTTCGCCATGGGATAATCAAAAGGCGCTTTCTGAAGTTCTGGGTTCATCTCTAAAACCTTTTGTAATTCCCGCACCGCATCAGGAATTAACCCCTTCTGACTGTATGCCCATCCGAGATATGCATGGGCTTCTATGTCATCAGGATAAAGTTCGATCGTTTTTTGTAATTCAGGTATGGCGAGATCGACTAACCCTCTTTCGGCATATTGCCGTGCTTGTTCGAAGCGCGACTTCTCCTCAACGGCAAAAGAAGCTTTAACCTTCAATTCTTCAGCGCCATCTATAGAAAAAAATAGCCCTTGAACAACAAGGGCTATTGTAAGCATAAACAGTCTCGATTTTAACATATTCACTTTAATTAATATCCTTTTATACCGCCGGAAACAAACTCTGGATACGTTGGCGTCATATGATCAGCAATATCAAGTCCCATTGCCTCATCTTCTTCACTCACACGACCTAAACCCACAGCCTTAAGCCCGCCGAAAATAATAATGGCACATAAACACGCATAGACAATACAAATAATAAAACCCATGGCTTGAATACCGATATGACACGTCACGCCGTGATAGGCAGGCCGTATAAGCCCCATCACCCCTGTTGAAATTCCTCCAATAGCTCCGGCGGTACAATGCACACCGCACGTACCCACCGCATCGTCAATCCCGATCTTATCCAGTGATTTCACCACCAGTGGAATAATCGCCCCACTAATTATTCCCACCACGATCGCAAAACCCGGATGGGTAAAACCAACCCCGGCACAGATAGACACCATGCCCGCTATCGCGCCGTTTCCCGTGGTAAGCGGGTCGGGTTTTTTATTCATCAGCCATCCGCCAAACATAGCCCCAAGAATACCGCCTGCCATACTCATCGTAACATTAATGGTGGTTGTGGGTAAATCGTTTACAAGAACGTGGATCATCTCCCGCGCTGTTACATTTGCTGTTGGTTCGCATAGCGTCCCAACCAATACAGAACCCACATTAAAACCATAAAAGCATACACATAATATGAATACACCAAGCATCATTTGAGCGACATTGTGCCCCGGTATGGTATAACATTCTCCACGTCCAAACTCAAACAGCCACGATTTCTTGTTGGTGCGTGCATATTTTTCCATCCGTGGCCCCACAATCATTGCGGCAATAAGCGCCGTCAGGCCGCCTTGGAAATGCACCACTACAGAACCTGCGTAATCAACATAGCCCAATCGCATGAGCGGCCCGGCAGACCACGTCATCCATCCAAAAAACGGATACACGAACCCGCAATAGAGCATAACATAGATAAGATATGCCTTGAAACTAAACCTCTCTGCTATGGCGCCCGATGCAATAGAACATGAAACCAGACAAAACCCCCACATGGTAAACCAGTGCCCGTATACATTCAGGTTGTCCACATTTGACGGGTCAATCACTCCCAAAAGACAGTAATTCCAATTACCGGAAAAAATGGCAAATCCGAACAGCCACCAGGCTAATGTCCCTATCCCAATATTTGCGCATATTTTCATATAGACGTGGGTGGCATTCTTGGAACGCACCTGCCCGCTTTCCAGGAAGGCAAAGCCTGCCTGCATAAAAAAAACCAATATCCCCGTGATGATTAACCAAAAGGTATAAACAATAAGGATTATATCTCTTGCCAATATGTCTAC